>QHPC01000217.1 GCA_003218915.1 Verrucomicrobiota bacterium | reverse complement strand
GTTAGTTTCTCGGCCTTCGCAACATCACTTTTTTGCACTTGGAACGAAAAGGGCTGTTGTTGTTGGTCGCCGAGAGCTGGGCTGGGCCACCCGGCAAATATTACGAAAACAGCGCCAAAGTAAGTCAGCGGTTGAATTTGCGATTTCATTGTACGCGCCTAGGAGGAGCCTTGGTTTATTATCTTCATGTAAGGTGACTTCAACAAAGTAACAAACCCTGTTCGTCGAAAGCTTACTATCTGTGTGTATCGTAATTGAAGCAGTACTAAACGGCTCTGGTGCCGCGAATGTTGACAGGAGCAAGAGAAGATTTGCCTGCTCCTGATTTCAGCGTAATTCTGAAAACTTTTATATGCCCGACCGCGCCTATCTTTATCCAATCGATCCCGAGTTAATTCCCGGCGCGCGTAATGCGATCAATGTCTGCCTTCGATTGAAGCCAGAGGAGCGGATCACAATCATCACAGACACCGCGACCCGCGAGATCGCGGCGGCGCTCCAAACGGAAGTGGAGCGGGTCGGTTCGGACTACAGTTTATTTGTGCTGGAGCATCATGCGCGACGTCCACTAAAGTTCATGCCGGAGATTATCCTGGACGATCTGGCCCTCTCGCAGGTATCGATCTTCGCTGCTCAAACGCAACCGGACGAGCTTCCGTCCCGGACGCAAATGACCAGCGTCGTTAATAATCACAGAATCCGACACGGCCATATGGTGAACATTAACCGGCAAATCATGCTCGAAGGCATGCGGGCCGACTTTGTGAAAGTGGACAACCTGAGTGAGCGCCTGGTGGAACGCGCCCGCAAAGCTGAACGAATTACGTGCAAGACACCGCACGGCACCGAGTTTGAGGCTGAGCTTTCACCGAAATTGAGGTGGCTTAAGACCAGCGGAATTATCACCAAAGACAAATGGGGCAACCTGCCTGGCGGCGAAATTTTCACTGCGCCGCTCAATACAAACGGAGTCTTCGTTGTTGATGGCGTGGTTGGCGATTATCTCTGCGAACGCTTCGGTGATCTCGAATCCAGCCCGCTCACCATCGAAGTGGAAAATAATCGGATCCGCTCTTTGAAATCAGAGAACAAGGATTTGCGCGATGAATTTCGCGCCTACACCAGCACTGACGAAAACAGCAACCGCGTGGGCGAATTTGCCATCGGCACCAACACCGCTTGCACCCACGTCATTGGACACATCTTGCAGGATGAAAAAATCCCCGGTGTTCACATCGCTTTTGGCCATCCCTACGCCGAGCATACTGGCGCAAACTGGGTGTCCAAGACACATATCGACTGCGTTGGCCGCGACTTCGACATCTGGTTCGACGGCGAACAGGTGATGCGGGACGGGAAGTTCCTGGTCTGATTTTGCTGTAACCTTATGGTCGCCGCTCGTCTGTGTTTGGACGCGTTGACCAAATGACGAAGCTCGAATGACGAATGCCGAACGAAGTCCCGAGTTTGCGAATGACTGAAGATCACCGGATAGATTTTTTTGTCACTGGGACTTCGTCATTCCTTCGTCATTAGGCATTCGGTATTCGTCATTCAACGATATGCACCCCGAATTACGCGCCCGTTTTAACGCTGATTTCACGCCAGATAAATACGCAGCGCTGGGGCGCTGCGTAAATGAAACCGAGAAATGGCCGGCAGATTTTCGGATTTCAGAAACGCCGATTTTTTTGACGCGCGATTTCACCGATGAAGTGACGCGCGCCGCGAAGGAGATTGTCGATGCCATGCGGACGCAAGAATTCGCAACCCACGCGGCTGCGGCTGTCCCGAAAGGGCTGGAAGTTCCAAACGAAGCAGCGCATCCGAGCTTTCTCGTGGTTGATTTCGCGATTTGTGCTGAGGACGACCGGCTCGTTCCACGCCTGATTGAATTGCAAGCCTTCCCGAGTTTGTTCGGATTTCAGTTATTGTTGCTTGGTTGTATCCGCAAGGCGTATCCAGTCATTCCGCGTAACTGGACTTCGTCGTTTGGCGGAATCAAAGACGAGGCGTATCTCGATCTTTTGCGGCGCACCATCATCGCCGATTCGGCTTCGGAAAACGTCGTCCTGCTGGAGATCGAGCCGGAAAAACAAAAAACGCGCATCGATTTCGCAGCCACGGAAACCCTTCTTGGCATTCGTCCGGTTTGCGCTACGAAAATCAAGAAACGCCAACGCCAGTTGTTTTATGACCGGGACGGACGCGACGTGCGCATCGAGCGCATTTATAATCGGGTAATTTTCGATGAGTTAATTCGCCGGCCCGATTTGAATCTGCCCTTCCGGTTTCAAGATGATCTTGATGTCACGTGGGTCGGCCATCCCAATTGGTATTTTCGGATCAGCAAACATTCGTTGCCGTTCTTGGAAACCGAGCATACCTCGCCAGCTTTTTTTGCGGATAACTTTCCTGTCAGTGAAAACATCAACGATTACGTCTTGAAACCGCTTTATTCGTTTGCGGGCCACGGCGTGGACATGGAACCAACACGCCAAAAAATCGCCACTTTGGAAAATCCACACGAATGGATTTTGCAGAAGAAAGTCGATTACGCCCCGTTTGTGGCGACGATCGATGGCCAGAAATCGAAAGCCGAAATTCGGATGATGTTTGTTTGGCCGGACAACGACCGCGATCCCACTCTGGTGAACAACCTTGTGCGAATGAGTCAGGGCAAAATGATGGGTGTCGATTTCAACATCGAGAAAACCTGGGTTGGCGCCAGCATCGCGCTGCGCGAGGGGTAGCGCACGGATCTTGGGTAGACCGGCAGTTCCCTAGAGCTGCTTCTCCATTCGCTCGCGCACTTCGGCGGATGTGCGAACAGGGACAATTTCGAAGTCCATCAAATCCTTCCAATTGTCGGTCCAAGCCTGCAAGAGCGACTCGTTATCAGTGCGCATCAGTTGCCAGCAAGTCTTCAGATCAACATCAATCCAGCTCGAAACATACTCAAGCCCTTCGGGCATCATCCGCCCTTTCTCGCGCAGACGCTGATAAATGGCAGGCGCGTCTTTGAAGTGTTCAACCACCATGTAAAGCATACGTTCCTCGAACGATTACGCCGGCTCGGTTGAAACGGTCGCTTCCCCGGCACCTTGCTCGAATGCCTGTTCTATTGCCCGCCAAGGGAGCATCGCGCATTTCACCCGCTGCGGAAAATTTCGCACTCCCTTCATCACGCGGAGATCGCCCAGGGTCTTTGGCCCGTCACCGGCGTCATTGGTCACCAGATAGTGGAATGCGCGGAGCATTTCCATCGCTTCCCCACGACTTTTCCCCTTTAATTTCATCGTCATCAATGATGCCGACGCCTGGCTGATGGCGCATCCGCGTCCGGTGAACTTGATGTCTTCCAGCCCGCCGCCGCCATCGAATTTGACTGCCAGATGAATTTCATCGCCGCACGCGGGATTATCGCCGTGCACGCGGACCGCGGCATCGGGTAGCTCTCCGAAATTACGCGGCCGGCGCGAATGGTCGAGAATGACTTCTTGATATAGCTCTTCGATTTCCATGCACGTACCTGTTTAGCGTTTTGGATTTCCAGCCTCGCTACCCTGTCTGTCATGTTGAGCGGAGCGAAACATCTCTGGTTGGCCTTGTCGTGCTGGCCACCAGACCATCAGAGATTCTTCGCTACGCTCAGAATGACACGAAGGCGCACGCATCATGAAAAGAAACGCGCAGCCTTGTCCAGGATCTCAATCATTCGATCGATTTCTTCCATCGTGTTGTAAAAATAGAAACTGGCCCGTGTCGTACCCGACACACTGAACCGCCGCATCAACGGCTGGTTGCAATGATGCCCGCCTCGCAACGCCAGGCCGTATTCGTCCGCGAACGTGGTGACATCGTGCGGGTGCGCCGCTTCCATCACAAATCCAACCAGGGCGCCGCGCTCCTCGGCTGGTCCAAAAACACGTGTCCCCGGTAATTCGTTCACGCGCTCGAACGCATACCGCGCCAGTTGCGAGTCATGTTCGAAAATGGCTGCGCGTCCGATTCGATCAACGTAATCGATCGCCGCGGCGAGACCGATTGCGCCGGCGATATTTGGGGTGCCGGCTTCGAACCGGTGTGGCGGTTTCTTAAACGCGCTTCTTTCCAGAGCAACGCTCACGATCATTTCGCCGCCGCCGTGCCAGGGCGGTATCGAATCAAGAATCTCTCTCCGCGTGTACAACGCTCCAATGCCAGTCGGGCCACACATTTTGTGTCCGGAGAAGGCCATGAAATCGCAGCCGAGTTCCTGCACGTCGATCGACAAATGTCCCACGCTCTGTGCCGCATCCACGAGTGTGAGGGCGCCGACGGCGTGCGCTTTCTCACACAACTCGGCCACAGGATTAATTGTGCCCAGCGAGTTGGAGATATGGGTAAACCCAAAGAGTTTTACCTCCGGCGTGAGTAACGCAGGCAGCTGTTCGAGATCTAAAGTCCCATCATCGAGAACTGGCACAAAGCGCAGGCGCGCGCCCGTTCGTTCCGCCAACAACTGCCACGGCACAAGATTGCTGTGGTGCTCCATCTCCGTCAGGAGGATGACGTCTCCTTCCCGAACAAATTTTCCGCCCCATGCCTGGGCCACCAGATTAATGCTCTCAGTGGTCCCCCGTGTGAAGACGATTTCGTCCGCGCTGGCCGCGCCGATGTATTCTGCAACACGCTGCCGCGCTTTTTCGTAAGCTTCTGTCGCGCGGGAGCTCAGAGTGTGCAGCCCACGATGAACATTTGCATTCTCATGCTCGTAAAAGTTCCGAAGCGCCTCGATCACCGCCCGCGGTTTCTGGGAGGTGGCCGCGCTATCAAAATAGATCAGAGGATGGCCATGGGCCTGTTCGCGCAGAATCGGGAAATCTTCGCGAAGGGCCTTCCAATCCACGGTGCTGCAAGCAGCCTTATGCACACCATAATCTGCTTCGCGCTCAGCGATACGCCACCTGTATTCGAGGGAGTCAAAAGTTACACGCTCAAAATGGGCAGCTCCAAAAGGCGATTGAGACGCGACCAACGTGGAACGCGTTGTCCTCAACGCGTTGGCGAAAATCCAGCTTTGCCGGTAATATTCGCGCCCTCGGCGGTTACCTAATGGCATCGGTCCGAGCCGGACTGGCATCCTCGGAGAAGCCAATCCAGCTTTTGCGAACGGGACCGTTTATCACTATTGCAATTCTTTGTTCACTTCTGCGAAGGCGTTCACCGCAAATTCCAAATCTTCGCGCGAATGCGCTGCCGACACCTGTGTGCGGACACGTGCTGTGCCGTGCGGAACGACCGGGTAAAAAAAGCCGATGACGTAAACGCCTTTCTCAAGCATTCGAGTAGCGAACTTTTGTG
>QHPC01000009.1 GCA_003218915.1 Verrucomicrobiota bacterium | reverse complement strand
AACGTATGGACTCGCAGCGGCAATCGTTCGAACTCTTGAGTTGAGACCCGTGGCATCGTGTTTCTAACAAGAATTATTGCAGTTAGCGTTGGCGCCTCGCCCTTCGAAAAGGGAGAGGGGAGGGTGAGGGATTGCCATTGGACAAGTCTCTCCGTGAGCGCCAAAACCCCTCACCTTAGTCCTCTCCCCTTCGCCAAGGGGAGAGGCGTTTTAGTTTGCCCTCGTTCCCCTGCAACTGACAATCAACGAACGCCATCATCGTTGTATCGTGGATCTTATTTTGGCGGTGAGATCGCAAACTCCTCCTTGATGAACTCTTTGGTCCCGGGCCGGCCAGTGAGACGTAACCATAGCGGTCCGTTTTCTCTGTCGAAGCGCAGGTCGATGTCGAAGAACGGACAGCATAACCGCTCCTGGAACGCCCATTCGGTTAACAGTTGATACGTTTTGTTATCCGCCGGTAGCTCGAGCTCGTAGCCAGCTGGCAGTTCGCGTACGCTCTTCTTCAGTTTTAGCAATGCAGGCCCAAGCTCCTCGAAATGCCGTTTTCTTATCTCCGGTGACAACGCGAATGCGTTGCAGGCGAAAGGCGATTCGTGTTTCGCTGATTGGGACAGAGTGGCCTCATCAGCGGCAGTCGAGCGTTCGGAAACAATGTATAACAAGGCGAAGCAAGCCCCAATGATAAATACAATTGATGTTTTCATGGCTGCGACGCTACGACTTCAAGTTAACTTTAAGTCAAAGGGAATTTTTAGAGGCCATCTCATAAATGTTGTAGCCGCCTCGCTGTGTCGAGGCGCATCAGCGATGTTGCTGCGAGTGGCAGCACGGCGACACCCGCCACGGCGGGCAGGCTCTGCCGTGGCTACAGCAGCGCATATTCAGCGTTAGGCGGTAAGCCGATCCGGACGCCGCCTACATCAGTCAGCAGGGGATCAAATGAAGAAGCTGAACGCGCAGGTTAAAGCGAATCAGTTAACCCGCTTCCAAGTTTCCGACAGGCTCTTTCCATTTGAGAGAGTGCCTGTTTGGGTGAATGTATCTCCATCCACCTTTACGGTAAAAACCTGGTCCTTACCGACGAGACCGGCGGAGATTTGATCGCTCGCGAAGTCGATGTGTTCGGTGTAGGAGCTTCCGTTCAGAAAGTACGTTCCACCGCCTGTATAAAGCGGCTTCCCTTTCTCCGTATCGTAAGCAACAAAAATGAAGTGTCCTCCCGAAATTATCTTTATATCCCGCGCTCCTTTGGGGAGCGGCTGTCTGGAGACCAGCTCCCAAGTGCCATCTAGCTGGCTGTTCTTTCCGTGACTGGCGTTTGTCTGTGACAAGGCAAGAAAGACGGCCACCAGTGTGATTGCAAAAACGAGCGATACCCTCTTCATGATTTCCTCCTTCGATTGTGGAATTCGTGCGAACAGCGCCCCAATGGCGTGCCTAAGGGATATCATATGAGCTATTAGAAACGCGAGGGATTTTCGTGGCGTTCAGCGCGGCTCGTTGTTAGATTTTCGAGTGGCGGACGACCTGGCGATTTCCGATGTCGCGCGCGTGTTTGGTTTGCGCACCTCCGCCATTCGCTACTACGAGCAGATCGGGATTCTTCCGGCGCCGATGCGCAGGAATGGCCAACGCCGCTACGACAACAGCGTGCTTTTCCGTCTAGCTGTGGTGCAGCGCGCCCGGGAGACGGGGTTCACTCTGGAGGAAATCCGCGAGCTATTCTTCGGGTTTCCGCCAGGGACGCGTCCACCGAAACGCTGGCATCAACTCTCCCAACGAAAAATCACGGAGCTCCAAGAACGGATGAACCGGCTTAAGCAAATGGAGACGTTGCTCAAGCGCGTGGAGGATTGTCGCTGCGACGTGCTCGACGAGTGCGGTGAAAAAATTCTTAAGCAAGGTCGCGTCTAAACTTAGAACGTCTCAGCGCGATTAAGTTTGCGGCGCTTGAACTTCCGAGTTCAAGTCTATTGCAGAGAGATCTATGTCGTTCTGATGTTGCCGAGAACAAAATACGCGCGCAGTGACGATGTCCGTATCGCCTACCAGGTTACCGGTGACGGGCCGTTCGACGTGGTCTGGGCACCCGGGACGATGTCGCATCTGGACCTGGATTGGGAAATTCCGCAGCGCGCTCTCTTCTTCGAGCGGTTTAGTAAATTTTGTCGGCTGATTCGCTTCGACAAACGCGGCACCGGTCTCTCCGATCGGCCCTTGAAAATGGCGACGCTGGAGGAGCGCATCGACGACATTCGAGCCGTGATGGATGATATCGGCGTCGAGCGCGCCAATATTTTTGGCGGTTCCTGAGGGCGGATCGATGGCGTGTCTTTTCGCTGCGACCTATCCGCAACGAGTGAATTCGCTTCTAGTCTGGGGTGCACAGGCTTGTTGGATTGCATCTCCGGATCATCCTTGGGGGCAGACGCAAGAAGAGCACGATCAAATGATTGCAATGATTGACGACGATTGGCCTTCTTTTGAATACATTACCGGACCGGGCGCTGGCGTGGGTAGGGACGCGGATCCCGCATTCATCGAATCCATTAGTCGTTACATGCGTGCGGCTGCGAGCCCTTCCGCCGTCCATGCTTACGAAAAAATGAATGGTCAAATCGACACCCGCCCCATTCTTCCGTCGATTCAGGCGCCCACATTGGTGATGAACCGCACCGGTGATCCGTGCGCCCGCGTGGAAGCCGCGCGCGACATGGCGTCGCGGATTCCGGGCGCTAAATTCAAGGAATATCCGGGCAACAGTCACTCAATGATGCTCGACGACATGGAGACTGTGTTGTCGGACATTCAAGAGTTCATTACCGGCGAGCGACCGATCGACTCATCCGATCGTGTCCTCGCCACTGTGCTCTTCCTCGACATCGCGTCGTCTACCGAACGAGCAGCAGCGCTTGGCGATGCGGCATGGCGCAACCTCTTGAACTCGTACTACGCGATCGTACGAAAGGAATTGGCTCGTTTCCGGGGCAAGCCCAATACCACCGGGGACGCCTTTCTCGCTATATTCGATGGCCCAGCGCGAGCGATTCGATGCGCGCTCGCAATTGTGCTCGCAGTCCGGCAGCTCGGTATAGAAGTGCGCGCAGGCGTGCATACCGGCGAATGCGAGTGGATGGGCGACAATGTAGGCGGCATCGCAGTTCACATCGGTGCGCGTATCATGGCGAAAGCCGAGCCGGGTTGCGTCCTTGTGTCCGGAACCGTCAAGGACCTCGTCTCAGGTTCCGGAATCGATTTCCATGACTAAGGGGTTCACCAGCTGAAGGGCGTTCCCGGTGAGTGGCGACTCTTTACCGCGAGGTAAAACGCAATCCAAACCTTCTCGGAGCGGATTCCATGCTGCGTCGGCGTTCCGCTGAAGTTCCATTCGAAACGAAGGTCGACCGGGAGAATTTTAGAAGTGGAACACTGATCTATTCAGGAACGGGCGACTATTTTTCTCACGCACATTTGGATTGTCACAAGGGAATGCCTGGCATAGCATCCTCGGCTAAGAGAGCGTGAGGGTGTCACGCCTCGCGGTTTCGTCTTTTCTTATTGGCCCCGGCGGTGGGGAAATCGGCCGATGAGCCGCGTGAGCGCGTGGCTGTGTGGCAGCGCGTAAAATGAGGTCTTACCATGAATAGTTTTTTGAAAGCCGTGTTGATCTTTCTCGTGCTCGTGGCGGCGTTCTTCCTTCTGGGCTTGCTTTTCTGGCTTTACCACTGCCATTGCTGTGGCCGGCAGAACCCACAGCAGGGCGAAGCAAGCTCTGCGCCCCTGAACAGGGCAACCTCGGAACCGCAGCGTCCTCGGGGCAAATATCCTCCGTTTCAGGTGCCCAAAGAGGATTACAATAAAGATCATCCGCGTATCGTCCCGACCGGACCGCAGCGCGGCACGCTCGCGCCCACTGTTCAGGGCTCGAAGCTCCTCCAAATCCAGAAGCAAAAACCGGCGGGTGGCGCAGGCAACCCCGTGGTTGTTACGCAATACAATCCGCAAGGTACAAGTGCCAGTGTTGGCACTCCGCCCGACCCAAACGCTGCGCGCAACGGTAACGTGATCATGCTTTCGTATAACACGCGCGTGATGCTCTCCACCAATGGCGGCACGAACTACACGGAGCTCGATCCGACGACAATTTTTCCCTCAGGCCCAACCAACGACGCTGCCGGAAACCCGCTGGACAAAGGTTTGTGTTGCGATCAGATCATCCGCTACGCGCCGCAGATCGATCGCTTTGTGTGGCTCATGCAATTTTGCGGTACTGGCACGGGAGGATGTCTCACCGGCATTAACAAGGTGCGCATCGCTTCGGCCAGCACGCAGGATGTCGTGAACGGCGCCGGCGCCACAGGCTGGACTTATTGGGACCTCGCGTCGGCCACGTTCAATCTGGGTACTACGACGATGGATTACCCCGATCTGTCAATTGGCGACAATTTCCTTTATTTCAGCGCTGACGCGGTCAGCCAGGGCTTGCTCGTAGTGCGCATCCCGCTGAATGAGATTCGCGACAGCCAAACGATCAACATGGGTTACACCTCTCCCTCAGACGGGACGAAGACCGACGGCTCGACGGCTTATGGCTCGCACATCTCTCAGAATCCTGGCGACACGGTCTTTTGGGCGGGAAGCCCGAAGAATACTCAGCTGCGGGTTTTCTCGATGGCCGAGAGTTCGAACCAATATTCCTCGCGCGATATCGATATCGATAGCTGGCCTAATGGCACGATCACCCTGAACGCGCCCGACGGGGTGGACAATTTTTCGTTCGGCTGGCCCGGCAATGCGATAACGGGCGCGACGCGCCGCACCAACACTGAGGTCTGGTTCGCCTGGAACACCTCGAGCAATGCGAATTTCAAAAACGCGCACGTAGAAGTCGTGGAAATTAACACGTCGAACTTCTCCAAGATCGCGCAATGGCAGATTTGGAACGATTCCTACGCCTTTGTGGATCCCTATCTCGCGACGAATGGGAATGGCGAAGTCGGCATCGGGCTCGCGTGGGGCGCCGCCAATACCAATTATATGAGCCACGCGGTGGGAATACTGGGCGATTTCATTGTCTGGTATCCTGAGCTTAGCGCTGCGTCGCCTGTCGCCTCGCAAATCCGACTGGGCGACTACTTCAGCGTTTCACGCAATCCCAGTAACTCGCTTCTGTACGATGCGAGCGGCTATGCTGTCCTCAAGCAGCCAGCCCCGGCTACCGGCTGGTATTTCGATCCCTACTATATTCAGTTCGGCCAGGATTCAGTCGCGAAAGGCGGCTCATCGGGCCTCCATTGATTCCTGGGGTCGCTAGTTCCGTCGGGCACAAGAACTTCCCAGTCCCGAGAAGGGCGCGCCTTGAGTTTCGCCGACGAATTCATACGACATTCCAACAAGCGGCAACTACACGAGATTGATGAAGGCTCATGCTCCAATTATGCCGAGCAACCGCTGAACACACGCGGACTCGCGTTGTGAGCGAAGGGCATTGGTTTCCGGCGAAAATTGATGTCTCCGGCGTTCTTGCAGATGTTGCACCAGATATCGATTGGAAACGGTCACTGTCTGTAATGCAACGCGCATCTTTGGTTTTTGTTAGCCTCGTATTAGTTCACTTCGCGTGGGCAGGTTCGTACGATCCGCTTTTTGTCGATCCAAATTTTCATCCGAAGGCGCGCGACCTGACGGTGCACGATACTGCGCGCAATCGCGATATTCCGGTTCGCATTTATTTTCCGCCTAACGACAAGCCAGCGCCCGTCGTTTTGTTCAGCCATGGACTGGGTGGATCGCGTCAGGGCAGCAAATTTCTCGGCGAACGGTGGGCGGCGCGCGGTTACCTCGCCGTGTTCGTGCAACATCCCGGCAGCGATGATTTGGTGTGGAAAAATGCGCCGCCAGCGGAGCGAATGGCCGCCCTGCGCAAGGCGGCGTCGCTCGAGAATTTTTTCCTGCGTGTGGGCGACATTCGTGCGGTGCTCGATCAACTCGAAGCCTGGAACAAGAGCGGTCCGCTCGCCAACCGAATGGATTTGACGCGGATCGGAATGTCCGGCCATTCGTTCGGCGCGGTTACGACCCAGGCGGTAAGCGGCGAGATGTTCCTGATGAGCGGCACCGAACTGACCGATCCAAGAATTCGCGCAGCGGTCATCATGAGTCCGAGCACGCCGGAATCAGAAACGGCGGAGCGCGCCTTCGGCGAGGTAAAAATCCCGTGGTTGCTAATGACTGGAACAAACGACGTCGCGCCGATCGGCGAGACGGACGCAAAAGCGCGACTCACGGTTTATCCCGCGTTGCACGGAGCGCCGAAATATCAGGTTGTGCTCAAGAACGCTGATCATTCGGTCTTCGCCGATCGCGCGTTGCCCCGCGATCGCAGGCCGGGCAATCTAAATCACCATCGCGTAATCCGCGCGCTCTCGACCGCATTCTGGGACGCATATTTGCAGGATAACAAGGACGCACTGGCCTGGTTAAATGGCACTGGTCCGCGGTCGGTCATGGAACCAGCGGATGATTGGAAGGCATCGCCGGAAAAGTGAGCCGCCTAAGGGCAACTTTGCCAGATTTTGCGTTGTCAGTTGCCGACGCGGTTCGAAAAGAGAATCGAAAACACCTGTAAACTGCGCGCGCGAAATGCGCCCGCGCAACTGAGCAGATAAAATCGCCACATCCGCCGGAAACGTTCGCCGTATTGATCGGCAAAGCGGGGCCAGGCGCGGCGAAAGTTTTCCTCCCAGGCGACGAGTGTCGGGTCGTAGTTGGACCCGATGTTCTTGACGTCATCAACGATGAAAGCGCCCTCCGCAGCACGCGTAAGACCAGCCAGGGAAGGAAGCACGGAGTTTGGAAAAATGTAGCGCTTAATCCACGGGTCGGTGTGGAAGCGCGAGAAATTTCCGCAAATTCCCTGGCAAAGAAACAATCCATCCTCGCCTAACGAGCGAGCGACCGCTCGCATATGGGTGCGATAATTCTTGTACCCGACGTGCTCGACCATTCCCACGCTTACCACCCGATCAAAGCGCCCGGTGACTTCGCGGTAGTCGCGCAGCTGGATTTCCACGTCCAACCCGCGACACCACCGTTGCGCGTAAACGAATTGCTCCCGCGAAATTGTTATTCCGACTACCTGGCAGCCATAGTGGTGGGCAGCATAACGGGCCAACCCACCCCAGCCGCAGCCGATGTCCAGCAGACGCAGGCCGGGTCGGAGACGCAGCCTCTTGCAAATCCAGTCCAGCTTGCGCAGTTGCGCCGAGGCGAGATCGTCGCCCTCTGCGAAGAGCGCACAGGAATATTGCATATTCGGATCGAGCATTGCTTCGAAAAAATCATTGCTCAGATCGTAATGCACTCGGCCGACTTTTCGGGAACGGCGGGCAGTTTGCTGGTTTACGAGAAGCGCGCTGAGTAGCGCCCAGACGTTTGGAAGTCGAAATACAAAACGCTTCTCGAGCCCGGCACCAATGGCGCGGCAACACATCTCGTCCAACGCCTCGCAGTCCCACCAGGCATCCATGTAGGATTCACCGAAACCGAGTGTCCCGGAAGCGAGGACTCGGCTAAAGAAGCGTCGGTCATGCACCTGTATGTCCCATGGGCGAGCGCCGTTGATGCGAATGTCCGCCAACGCCAGAAGATTGGTTATCACATCTTGGGCTCTGGACATATGATTTGGCCGGTCGCGGGAGCGCTTACGCCGTCTAACGAATCGCACCACCTGCGCCGATTAGTTCGATCGCTCTGCCAAATTACAATCTGAGGGGAGCGCAAAAAAGCAGGAAGTAAAAAGGCTAAAGTAGAAAGCAGCGGCGAAAGGAAAATGCCGAACGAGCCCGAGCCCGTAGCATGAACGTTATGGAGACAAACTGTATTTAATCATTAGCTAATAGCAGGTTGCGGCCGTATGATCAGGTTAATAGCGCAGCGTCAATCGATCGCGCGGGTGTGCGGCCCCTTTTCTCTGCACACAAAACGGCATCATGAATGCTATCGCTGCTCATAAAGATGAGCTCGAAAAATTGCTCGAGAACTTGTCGGGCGACATAGTGGTCTCAAGGATAACATTCGTGGCGTTGCTGGATGCGTACATCACGCGCCTCGATGCAAATTGCCCAGAAATCAGCGCTGGCGTTAATCCGCTGCCAGCGGAAATAACGGGAGAATTAACATGGAACCAACATTGACTCAGAACTGCGCGCTTTACTACGCGCAACATACAACTTCAGAACTGCGGGCTGCGCTTTTCCAAAGATTTTGCGCGGCGGCCCGCAAGCAAGCGCCGGATAGTTATCGGCAATTGACGGATGGCACCCGTTTCAGGCGCCTACCATCGCACCGGGACAACGGCCGCTGAGTATACCTAGATCTCGGCGGCGTGGCGTTTTTTTACTTCGCCTAACTCCCTCCGTGAAATGATCATTTGTGTTTCGCCGTATCCGGGCGATAGTGGGCGCTTATTGGATTACTCTGTTTAACTTCACTGCGCGGTAGATCGTCAGGTGAGCGTCGCTCATTGGTGGTTTGAAACCCGATTCCCGGGAACGGCTCTGTAGCTCGGTAGTTTTTCCAAAATCAAACACAATGAAACTGTACGTAGGTAATCTCTCATTTGAGACCACCGAGAATGATCTTCAGGATCTGTTCGAACAACATGGCGCCGTCAACGAAGTCAATCTGATGATGGACCGTATGACCGGCAAATCGCGTGGCTTTGCGTTCGTCACGATGAACGACGACGCGCAAGCCAACGCTGCCTCGAGTGCGCTCAACGGCCGTGAACTTAACGGCCGCCCGTTAACTGTTAACGAAGCGCGTCCGCGCGCAGACCGTCCGCGTCCTTCTGGCGGGAAACGGAATTTCTCCGGCTTTCGCAGGTAGACTGGATTAACCGTCGGCGCTCACGAAATTGGGCGCCGGCGCTTTCGGTTGGATTGACAACATGAATTCTGAAAAAGCGATCGTATTGGAGGGCACCATCATGATGGTGCTCCCAGGAACGATGTTCCGCGTCGCGCTTGCGAATCAGCGCATGGTTCTTGCACACATTTCTGGAAAGATGCGCAAACGTTTTATTCGGCTTACAATTGGTGATCGAGTGAAAATGGAAATGTCACCGTACGACACCGCTAAGGCGCGCATCGTTTATCGTCTTTAACTATGGCGACGAGATTTTTGTTCGATCCGCCGCGACGGCCAAAACCAAAGGTCGGTTCCAACATCAAAAGCTTACTGGTACGCTGTCCTTCAACCTCGAAGCTGACCGATACCGGAAAGACAATCGAAGAAAAACGCTGGGCAACAGCCAAACTGAAAACACAAAAGTTAACCTGTGCACACTGCGGCAGCGTTCATACCTGGACAAAGAATGACGTTATTCTAGGCCGGCCGACGTCAGCGAGCCGGTGATCTTTCGAAAATTTTCTCCCTGTGATTTTCCGCATTCCGACGGTCCGCATTAATTGGACGACCAGCTGGTTCCTGATCGGTACGTTTGTTCTCACGCTCACCGCAGTGCCGCTGTATCTGTGGTATTTCGGCGTTGATTGGTTCCAACTCGCCGTGTTCGCGGTGTTATTGGCTGCGGCCGGCTTCAGTATCACGCTCGGTTATCACCGTCTGTTTTCACACATGACTTTTCGGGCGAAACTTCCGGTGCGTCTGTTTACTCTCATTTTCGGTGCCGCGGCGTTTGAGAATTCTGTCCTCATGTGGGCAAGCGAACACCGCCGCCATCATAAACATGTGGATCACGACGAAGACCCGTACGACATCACTAAAGGTTTTTTCCACGCCCACATTGGCTGGCTGTTGTTTAAGCTCCTGCCGCAACCGCCGTTCGATAATGTTGCCGATCTAAAGAAAGATCCGCTGATCATGTGGCAACATCGACACATTCATCTCCTCGCTGTCATAGTCGGCTTCGCCCTGCCAGCGCTCGCCGGGTTCGCTTGGGACGGTTGGGTCGGCGCGCTCGGCGGTTTTCTAATTGGCGGTGTCGCAAAAGTTGTCGTGCTCCAACACTGTACGTTCCTGATTAACTCAGCCTGCCATACCATCGGGCGTCAGCCGTATTCGACACGATGCAGCGCGCGCGACTCGCTTTTCCTGGCGCTGTTTACATTCGGCGAGGGCTATCATAATTATCACCATGAATTTCAGCACGACTATCGTAACGGCGTGAAGCCGTGGCAGTGGGACCCGACAAAATGGTTGATCTGGATTTTATCGAAGCTTGGGTTGACGGGAGGTTTGCGCCGAGTCCCACCGGAAGCAATTGAGTCCACCCAGGCGCGAGTGCGGGATTTACGAAGCAAAGTCGCGAGTTGATCCGCGTTCACGGGCGGCCAGGCGCGACAAGTCGTCGAGAGCGGCAGCGTGTTGTTGTCCCAGTATCCTGGATGGAGAAAGCTGACATTTGCCACTAGCTGAGGCTACCCCATGACAACGATTAACCGCGTCGCTTTCGTGGGAGATTATATGCCCAGGCACTGTGGCGTCGCGACGTTTACGACCGATATTTGCGAGGCGGTCGCAGCCGAGTACCCAAATTGCGAATGCATCGTGGGAGCAGTTAACGATCGCCCCGAAGGTTACGACTATTCGACGCGTATCCGTTTTGAGATCGACGAAAAGGAGGTCGACTCGTACCGGCGAGCGGCCGATTTCTTAAACATTAATAACGTCGAAGTCGTCTCGGTCCAACACGAGTTTGGTATCTATGGCGGGCCGGCCGGAAGTCACTTGCTAGCTTTGCTGCGCGATCTGCACATGCCCGTGGTGACAACGCTGCACACGGTGCTGCGCGAACCTAACGAGTCGCAAAGATTCGTTATGGAGCAACTGGATGCGCTCTCGAATCGTTTTATCGTGATGGCTGAACGTGGGCGAGGGCTGTTGAAGGAAGTCTATGGCGTGTCGCCCCAGAAGATCGACCTCATCCCGCACGGCGTGCCTGACGTGCAGTTCATCGACCCGACCTTCCACAAGGATCAGTTCGGCGTGGAAGGTAAGACGATGCTGCTTACCTTTGGACTTCTATCGCCTAACAAAGGCATTGAGTATGTAATCGAGGCCTTACCGGAAATTCTCAAGGAGCACCCGAACGTCGTTTATATTGTCCTTGGCGCGACACATCCCAACCTTCTTTCGCGGGAAGGCGAGTCTTATCGATTAAAGCTTGAGCGTCTGACTGAAGATCGAGGCGTGACCGCCAATGTTATTTTCTATAATCGTTTCGTGACGCTGGAGGAACTAACCGACTTTATCGGCGCGGCCGACATCTACGTCACTCCGTATCTTAACGAAGCGCAAATCACTTCCGGCACCTTGGCTTATGCGTTCGGTGCAGGTAAGGCGGTAATTTCCACTCCTTATCTCTACGCGCAGGAATTGCTCGCGCAGGAGGGCGGCGTTCTTGTTCCATTTCGCGACAGTAATGCTATTGCCAAAGGAGTGACTCGACTCCTATCCAATCCTGCACTGATGTCGGGAATGCGAAAACGCGCATGGAAACTCGGACGCAAAATGATCTGGCCGGTCGTAGCCGGTCGTTACATGGAAAGCTTTCAGCGTGCGCGCGTCCGATTAACTGCGCCGCCACGCAAGGCCTTTGCCATTCGAACTCTGGAAAATCGGCCTTATGAATTTCCACCGCTAAAACTCGACCACCTTTTTCGAATGACGGATAACACCGGAATTTTCCAGCACGCTATTTTCAATGTGCCGAATTACCGGGAAGGTTATTGCACCGATGACAATGCACGCGCTTTTATCCTGACTCTGCTACTTCCGGAGATGACCAGTCGCGTGGCGCAACGGGACGTTGAACAGCTGGCCAGCACTTATCTTTCATTCTTATGGGATGCATTCGATCAGGAAACGAAGCGGTTTCGGAATTTCATGAGTCATCGCCGGGAATGGCTGGAAGAGGTCGGTTCGGAAGACAGTCACGCGCGAGCGCTTTGGGCTGTGGGAATGGCGCTTGGGCGATCAAGAAATGACGGTCATCGCAATCTTTGCGCGCTTTTGTTCCAAGGAGGTTTGCCGGTCGTAGAGCAGTTTACTTCTCCGCGCGCCTGGGCCTTTGTCTTGCTCGCAATACAGGAATACCTGCGCAGCTTCTCTGGAGACCGGATGGTGAATCAGCTGCGTGACCTGCTCACCACGCGACTGCTCGAGTTGTTTCAAGCTAACAGTTCGAAGGAATGGCTATGGTTCGAGCCGGTCGCCACCTACGACAATGCAAAGCTTTCACATGCGATGATCCTGAGTGGTCATTGGACTTCGCGGGGCGACGTATTCCAGGCAGGTTTGCAGTCGCTCCGCTGGCTGGTGGAAACGCAAAGAGCGAAGGCCGGACATTTCGCGCCGATTGGTTCCAACGGTTTTTGGAAGCGCGACGGCGAACGTGCGCGCTTCGATCAACAGCCGGTGGAAGCCTATGCTACCATCTCGGCCTGTTTGGAGGCTTTTGCTCTCACGCATGACGACTACTGGAAGCGCGCGTCGCGACGCTGTTTCGAATGGTTCCTTGGTCGGAACGACCTCGGAGAATCGCTCTACGACTCCGGCACGGGAGGATGCCGTGACGCTTTGCATCAGGATCGCGTGAGCCAGAATCAGGGAGCAGAATCGAGTCTCGCGTTTTACTTATCCCTCGCGGAGATGACGCAGGCGGAAGCCGCGCCCTTGAAAATCCCGAGTCACAAAGTTGGATGAAACTTCATCCGACGGGCATCCTTCTTCGGCCGAACAACAAACGCGTGGTGGCGCGTCCGTTCATCCCGATCAATCCCACTCGCGTCGAGCATATCATCGCGCGCGCTCTCGCGCTAAGCGAGCAGGAAACCGAAAAGCAGCTGTCGTTGGTTAGAGCGGATTTCAGCGACAGACATATCGATCTTGATAAGAGTTGGCTGCGACATTTCGATAAAGTGCGAGGCCATATCCCGGACAGCGACACGATTTCGGAAGCACGCCGGCTATTTATCGGCGCACTCTTCTCCGGCGAGTATGCACTCGAATCGGCAGCCTTGTTCAATCCATCGATTGTGCCGCATCCTGACCAGATTGGTCTAGGTCAGGGCGACCTTCGTTTTATCCTGAGCCTGCGCTCGACCGGGGAAGGACATGTCTCTTCGATCCAGTTTCGAACCGGAGTCATCCATCGTGATCATTCAATAGAGATCGACAAGACAACGCCTTTTGTAACACTGCCTGTGCTTAATCCCAATCCCACCTACCATAAACGCGCCTTCCTGGACAAACTGAGTGAGATGGGACTCGAGAATGACTGGGCCGCCTCGGTCATGGGACGATTAGGTAAGACCTTTCTTCTCGATGAGTTGGATAAGTCGATCCAGGAAGCAGCGTCCGACGAAGCTCCTGCACACACACGCGACGTACCGCGAACTTTGGAGTGCATGCACTGGCTGGCGGAATCGAACTACGAAATCCATTTCGCTCCTTCTTCGAAAATGTCGGAGCGCATTATCTTTCCCGTCTCGCCTAACGAGAGCAACGGCATTGAGGACGCCCGCTTCGTTCGTTTTGTCGAAGACGATGGGATGGTTATCTACTACGCGACTTACACGGCCTACAATGGTCGAGTCATTCTACCTCAATTGATCGAGACCGAGGACTTCCTTAACTTCCGTGTCCTAACTCTTAACGGGCCGGCGGTTCAAAACAAAGGCATGGTTCTTTTTCCTCGTCGGATCACCGGACACTATGTGATGCTTTCACGACAGGATGATGAAAACCTTTACCTTATGTTCTCGGACAGTCCGCATTTTTGGAGCGATCCAGTGCTCCTAGAAGAGCCCCAACAGCCCTGGGAGTTTGTGAAGCTCGGTAACTGTGGCTCGCCGATTGAAACCGAAGCTGGCTGGTTAGCTCTTACTCATGGCGTCGGTCCAATGCGAAAATACTGCATTGGAGCGATCTTGCTCGATTTGCACGACCCTTCAAGAATCATTGGCCGGCTGAAAGAACCGCTCTTAAGACCGGAAGGGAACGAAAGGGAAGGCTACGTTCCTAATGTGGTTTACTCCTGTGGGTCACTCGTCCACAACGGGCAACTCATCCTGCCTTATGGCATTAGCGATACCGCTTCGAGCATTGTCAGAATCGAATTAAGCGAGCTTTTGACTGCCCTTACCTAAGATACCGCCTCCCTGACACTGGCGTTTACTAGTTAGCTTATTTCCGCAATCGGCAATTGAGTCAGTTTGTCACTGGCGAAGCTAACAGCTGTTGTAGACCTGGTATACAGCTGATCAATTCCGATCGGAGAGATATCCTGCAGGGATTCGGGTAGACTGTGCGATAGTAGTTGATGAGGAACATTAGGAGAGCGTTCCAACGCAAACAATTTCACCTTTGGATGCCCGAGACGGCAGTCGCACGAGAGAAACGCCGCAAACGTTTTCTGTGGCTGTGGAAGGGGCCCGTCAGGCCAAGCGACGACTGCCCGGACTCGGTGGGCTCAGTTGACGTCTGAAGTTACTGACCCGCGGCCCGGGCCAGACTATTCGAGAATTTCTTCATCGTCGCGAACGTATCGGCCTTGAATCCGACGTTCAAGCAGCCTTGGTCCGCAGGGGCGGGACTACAAGGTGCCGAGGAATTGTGACGCAGAAGACTGGCATTTTTCAAAAGATGCAGGCAGTATCCTCCGCGTTATGAAATCGCCGCTCCATACAATTGTCATGTGTCTGTCGATCTTCACCCTCTTTGGTGCGCCTGACATAGGGGAAGCGGGACCTTTCGAGGATTTTTTTAAATCGATACGCAACTCGTTTGCGCGCCCTTCACCGAGGCCGCGACCGCCGCAACCGCGCCGGACCAATCGTAAGCAGAATAATGAGACTCCGCCGAGCGACGCTTCAGATACTTCAAATAATCAGACCTCTCCAAGTCCGACTCCGGCCCCTGCGCCTCCGAACCCGAACAACGTCCGCGTGGCGAAAGCAACTGCTGCCCGGAAGAACCGAAACAGTGACCTGCCTTACGGAATTCCCGTGCCCGGAAAACAAGGCTTGGTTACCAGCCCGTTCTCGCCAGACAGTGGTTACATCGACGTCCGGAGTTTTCCGCCCGGAACCGAAGTAAGAGATCCTTACACAGGCAAGACTTTCCTTACGCCGTAGCGATTTGTCGACGAAGTGGTGACCGGCAGGCTCGGGAGTTGGAGATAAAATCGATAAGATGTTGCGCCAGGGAATCTCAACCCCACAAGTCGCGCGGCGGAATTCCAATCCTTCCGTTCGCGTATGGCACCGGGTGATCACGATCGCGGGCGAGGAGTAGCGGCCCATCGAGATCGATCCAGTTCGCGAAGCTCGCCAGAAGGCGAGCGGGCGCGATCCCGAGCGAAGTGCATACCATGCAACCGATCAATAATTTGAAGCCGCTGTTGCGGGTGCGCTCGCACAAGCGCAGCGCTTCGGTCAGCCCGCCGGCTTTATCGAGCTTTACGTTAATGACTTCATAACGATTCGTCAGGCGAGAAAGATCGCCAGTCGTGTGGCAACTCTCATCGGCGCAGACTGGAATCGGATGATCCAGAACTTCGAGGACTTCATCGTCGTGGGCGGGAAACGGTTGTTCGATGAGCTCGACGCCCAATTGTTTCAAACTCGGAACAATCTGGCGATAATGCTCGGGCGACCATGATTCGTTGGCGTCAATGAGAACTCGCACCGCGGGCGCCGCTTTACGTACAGCTGCGACTCGCGCAAGATCCGGATCGTCGCCTCCAAGTTTGAGCTTCAGGATCCCTGGCACGCCGAAGCCTTCGAAGGCGGAGGCACTCGCTGCCGCTCCCATTTTCTCCGGTGTATCCAGACTGATCGTAAACGATGTCTCGATTTCAGGAACAACCGGAATATTTGCCAGTTCCCAGGCGCGTTTGCCGAAAATTTCCGCCTCAAGGTCCCATAATGCGCAGTCCAACGCATTGCGCGCAGCACCTGCAGGCAGGAGGTCTTGAAGAACTTGGCGACTCAAATTCTTACCGTCTTGTATTGATTCGATCTGTGTCAACACCGAGGCAACGCTCTGGTTGTAGCGCCCGGCCGGCACACACTCGCCGCGACCGATGTGTTTCCCATCACTAACCGTCAAAGCGACGATCTGCGCTTCGGTGCGAGTGCTCCGCGAAATACGAAACGGTTGCCTGAATGGCCAGATTTCCTCGTGAGCGTCGATGGACAGAGGACTAGTCGGCACAGAAGGAAACAACCATAACGACGAGACGCAGGACTACAAGGCTGCGGGACACGGACGACAGGACTGTTGATCAACGGGTAGCCAGTGGTCTTTGGCTAAAGAAGAACGTGACATCGGCTAAGTTTCATCATTAACTGTGAAGAGAACCCTTTATCCGCGTCTGCCGCAAGCGGACACACAAAATTATGAAGAAGAAGAATTTGAAGAAAAAAATCCGGCAACTCGAAAAGCGTCTGCAAGAAGTTCCAAGAAAGCTGGCCAAGCTAAAACAAAGGCTACAGGCGACGGAAGCAGCAAAGGCGGCCAAAGCCAGAAAGAAAGCGGCCGCGAAATCTCCGAAGCCAATCGAAGCGAGGAAATCGGGCGCCGTTAAGAAGCCGAAGAAAAAACTGAATCTTTCGCCGGAACGTCGCGCTCAACTTGCGGCGGCGATGAAAGCCAGGTGGGCGGCCAAACGAGCCGCCGCGGCGAACGCCAAAGGCGCTTCGGGCGATAATCAACATGCCGCGCCGCCTGGACCAACGCCGCCGCCCCCGCAGAACAGACCCGACGGCGTCTGAAGGGGTTCACTTGCGGCGGCGGCCACCGCCGACCTGCGCGTGTCGCGGACATGTCACCAGATGATCGTTGACCATCCCCGTGGCTTGCATCAACGCGTAGCAGATCGTTGAGCCAACGAATTTGAATCCGCGTCGCTGCAAATCGCGACTCATCGCGTCGGATTCAGCTGTGCGCGCGGGAACGTCGGCCATGCGTTGCCAGCGATTCTGGATTGGTTTGGCGCCGACGAAGCTCCATAGATAAGCGTCGAAAGTCCCAAATTCTTTACGCACGGCGAGGAACCTCTTCGCGTTCTCGATTGTGGCCGCAATTTTCAAGCGGTTCCGCACAATTCCGGCGTCCCCAAGCAGCCGCTTCACATCACGCGCGCCGTAACGTGCGATCTTTTCCGCGCGGAATCCACCGAACGCCTTCCGGTAGTTGGCTCGTTTCTTTAGAATGGTCGTCCAGCTCAGACCTGCCTGTGCGCCTTCAAGAATGAGAAACTCGAAAAGCAATCGGTCGTCGTGCACAGGCACGCCCCATTCCTCATCGTGATAAGTGATGTTCGGTTCAAGAGTAGCCCAGGGACATCGCGGCATAATGCGCACGAATTATTGAATCACATCTGGAGCGCGGCGCGAAGATGTGGGATCAGACGTTTGCTGAATTCGACAGAGTCGCCTGCGGATAAATGTGACCACTCGGGGCAATTGAAGCCTGCGAGGTCGGGAGAATCTTCATAGTAAATTCCGGGGGCAGCCGTGTCCTTGATGACTCGATCCCAGACAGCCGGACGCGGCGTCTGGCGATCTTCAAGAGCCTTCAATCCGCCACTGTTGGGAAGGCGCACGAAAACAATTTTGCCGCCGCGACTCCTGAGCTTTTGCACAGCGGCGGCAACATCATGAAAGCGTTGTTCAATCGCCTGTCCCATGCTTTTCGCGAACTCCTCTTGAGGAATGTAACTCGGTGGCGGTGGTGGAGTGAAAAGCGGCAGCCAGATTTGCTGAGTTATTCTCGCCAGTTCACTGCCTGGCCGGGCACATTTCTCGATCATGAGGGCGCGACGTTCGCGATCCAAAGTTCCGAAGTACGGCGGAAGTCGTGGCGATATCAGGGCATAGGGACGATTGGGAATGGGCAGGCGTTTTAGCAGACCGTCGAGAGTCAATTCTTCCGGTTTTAGAAATGCGACATGTTCTTCCAACGGCATGTCGAGATATTGGCTTGCACGTTGCGCGAATGTTTGAGTGTGAGACCGCCGAACGGCTTTTTCAGCGTGATCCATCGGCGGCGAGCCCGGCGGCGCGATAAACAAACGGGGGACAACACTGCAAATGACGGTGCCGTGAAAATTTTTGTCGTTGGCCAGATCGGCCAGTACCGGATAAGCGCAGCTGCCGCCCATTGCCAGCTGAACGGGACGTTTGCCTAATCCCTTTTGAAGTTCGTCGAGATAGAGATCGTACCAGCCACGCGAATCGCCGATGATGACAATTGACTCGGGTTTCACGCGCCGGCGAGCCGATGTCCAGAGATCCTCGTTATCATGGAGCGTGGGACCGTAACCGATGGAGCGACAATAAAGTTCCGATGCAGACGCTGCAGCAATGACGATCAGCACGACTGCTACCGTGATGCCGCGCCAGGGCAACTGTGGGATCGGCCGCACATATTCCAGAGGTGGGCCGCCATGTATGCTTTCAATTTCTGTCGGCTTCCTAAAGAACAACCGCGGCAGGCGAAGTTTGCGTTTAAAATTGGAAGTAGATGAACGCATTACTGTTTCCTTGAGTGAGAATGATGGCGCAGGCCATGAACGCCCAGGCCGTTGTAACAATCCAGGGCGGCGCACGCATCACGGCTGTTTCGATGTTGGTATCGCGCAGGGACCAGTGCACGAGAATCATTCCGCCGGTCACAAGCGCGATCTGCAGCATCTCACGCGTGGTAAGAATGGCGTCGCCGTGCGGATGTCCACCAAACATGCCCCCCAACATTCGCGCAGCGACGGTGAAATCGGCGGCGACGACGGTTACAAAAAAGACGACGAACGTGAGCGAATTGAAAAGCATTACCGGTGCGCCATCTGCTTATTCAAGAGTCAAGTTGATTGCGAGTACATTTTGCCAGATCTCGTAGGAGGACGCGGGCGGTCCTAGCTTCGTGCGTTAAACACATATTCACCAAGGTTGTGTTCCCCGGATTTTGTTCGAACATTTTTTGTTGATATGGAAACTAAA
>QHPC01000216.1 GCA_003218915.1 Verrucomicrobiota bacterium | reverse complement strand
CAGAAAGATCAGCTTGGCGAGATCGATCGCGCGATCGAGTATGACAGCTACGCATTCCTGCCGGAGCAAGCGGTCTTCACCTTGTGTGAGCATTTCAAAACGAAATCGCTGGATGGCTTCGGCTGCGGAGAAATGTCTCAGGCGGTCGCTGCCGCTGGGGCAATTGTTCACTATTTGAAGCACCAGCTTCGGCGTAAAATCGATCATCTCACCTCGTTGCGCTGCGATGCGCCGGCGGAATACGTCATGCTCGACGCCGCGACCCAAACGAATCTTGAGTTGGTCGAATCACGCGGGGCACGTAACACCAGTTTGCTAGCAGTTCTTGATCGCACGATCACGCCGATGGGTGGCCGGAGGTTGCGTTCGTGGATTTTGCAGCCGCTGCGCAATCTGAGTGAGCTCGAGCGACGCCAGCAAATGATCGCCGATTTGTTGCAGGAACCAGATTTACTTGCGGCAATCCGCGCTCAACTGAAACCCATTCGCGACATCGAACGTGCAACATCGCGACTGAGCCAGGCCTCGGGAAACGCGCGCGATCTCGTGGCCCTGAAATTTTCCCTTCAGGAAATTCCCCGACTGAAAGGCGAACTGCAAAAACTGATCGAGCGAGCCAGCTTTGGAAAAACGCCTGTGGTTGCTGAGAAAGGCGGGGGGCTCGGCGAACGAGCCCTATCGCTACAATTGCAAAGCGCGATTCACGAAATACCTCTGTTGGCTGAAAAGCTCGGGAAAGCAGTCGTCGACGATCCGCCGTTGACTCTAAAAGACGGTGGAATTTTTCGGGACGGATACGACAGCGATCTTGACGAGCTGCGGCGGGCGTCGCGCGATGGAAAGAATTGGATCAGCCATTTGCAGGAGCGCGAGATCGCTGCAACTGGCATCAAGTCACTCAAAGTACGTTACAACTCCGTTTTTGGTTATTTCATCGAGGTCACCAAATCAAACCTTGCGAATGTGCCTGCGCACTACACGCGTAAGCAAACCACCGTGGGGGGAGAGCGCTTCGTCACACCGGAGTTAAAGGAGATGGAGGCAAAAATCCTCGGCGCAGACGAACGTGCGCGGCAACTGGAATACCAGCTTTTCCAAAAACTGCGCGAGGAAACTCTGCGGGAACTGGAGTCGATCCAGCAAACTGCGGCGGCCATTGCCGTGCTCGATGTGATTTGCTCCCTCGCTGAGACTGCGCGGTTGTTCCGTTATTGCCGGCCGCAATTAAACAATACGCTGCGCCTGGTGATCAAAGACGGACGGCATCCCGTGCTCGACCAGAATCTGGTGGAAGAAAAGTTTGTGCCTAACGACACATCGCTGGACGGCGAGACCGTCCGACTCGCGGTCGTGACCGGCCCAAATATGGCAGGAAAATCCACTTATATTCGCCAGGTGGCGTTGATCGGGCTGATGGCTCAAATAGGCAGCTTTGTTCCGGCGGAAAGCGCCGACATCGGGCTGGTGGATCGTATTTTCACCCGCGTCGGCGCGAACGACGACATAGGACGCGGCCAATCGACATTCATGGTCGAGATGAACGAGACTTCGAATATCGTCAATAACGCGAGCGAACGCAGCCTGGTGATACTGGATGAGATCGGCCGCGGCACATCCACATTTGACGGCCTTTCCATCGCCTGGAGCGTCGCGGAGTTTCTCCACGACAAGATCAAAGCGCGCACGTTATTCGCCACGCATTATCATGAATTGACCAAACTCGCAGCGGAACGCAAAGGCGTTTGCAATTTCAATGTCGCAGTCCGCGAGTGGAATGACCAAATCATTTTCCTGCGCAAAATCATCCCGGGCGGCGCGGACAAAAGCTACGGTATCCAGGTCGCCCGCCTGGCAGGTTTGCCAAAGGAGATTCTTGATCGGGCGAAGGAGATTCTCTCCCATCTGGAGAAACCGGATGGCATAACTGCGCCGTCCGCCAAGCCGCATAAAAGAGCGGCAAAAACAGGCGCTAAAAATGAAAAACCGCAGCTGGATTTATTGTGAGACTGAGTGGTTGCCCGCCCCGGTGAAACGTGCACCGCACCAGAATTGCGTATTGTGATAAACTATTCGCAATGGCGGTGAAGACGGAAAAGGAACTGAACCAGACACAGCGCAACCTTTGGCTCAAGGCGGTGGCTGCTGTTGAGCTGCGCAATCTCGGTTACGCAATTTCGCTTTTGCAGGAAATCCTGAAACAGGAACCGCGATTTCTAACCGGACGACAATTGCTGCGGCGCACTGAAGTCACGAAAAACAAGTCAACTAAGAGAAGTTTTTTCAATATTTCGACTGCGCCGATTGCTGTCATGAAAGCGCAGCGAGAAATCAAGAAGGACCCGAAACGTGCCGTCGAAATGCTGGAAAAGGTGCTGGAAGACGAACCTTATAATCGACAGGCGAACCTGGCTTTAAAGGAAGCGGCGACAGCAGCGGGCTGGCCCGAGATTGGCGTGTTCGCGCTGCGCACTTTGCTCGAAGAAAATCCGCGCGACGTCAAAGTATTACACGAACTCGGGCGTTTGTACCGCGAGCTGGGAGAGAACGATCAGGAAGTCGACGTCTATAATCTAATCATCGAGCTAAATCCATTGGATGCCGAAGCGCTCCGTCGGGGCAAAGACGCGGCGGCGCATGCGTCCATGAAAAGCGGTGGATGGACGCAGGCCGAAAGTTACCGCGACCTGATCAAGGACAAAGAGATGGCGATTTCGCTCGAACAGCAAAGCCGGATACGATTGACTGGCCAATCGCTCGAGCAACAGATCGCCGAAACGCACGCGCGTCACAAGGCAGAGCCGAAGAATGTCGACCTTGCACGACGCTTGGCCGTGTTGAACGAGGAAAAGGAGGACTTGGAGGCCGCGATCGGCTGGTATCAATGTGCAGCTGACCTGACCAAAGGTGCGGATACCGGATTGGTCCGGAAAGTTTCCGATCTTAAAATCAAATGCCTGGAACGCGAGGTTGCCGCGCACGAGGAATTTCTTTCAACACACAACGCAGCCCATGAGTTGCATGCCAAAAAGTCTGAAGAACTAAAGGCCGCCAAAGCGAAGCTAGCAGAAATCCTCATTGCCGACGCACGTGAGCGGGTCGCTCGAAATCCGACCGATCTGCAGCTTCGATTCGAGTTGGGCGAGCAGCTCGTCAGGGCCAGACGTTTTCGCGAAGCCGTGCCGGAGTTGCAGCGGTCGCGGCAAAATCCACACGCCCGCTTAAAAGCGATGAACTTGCTCGGTTGTTGTTACGGCGAGCTTGGCATGCTTGATCTTGCAACGAAGCAATTGGAAGAGGCGTCGAAGGAAATTTTGTCTATGGACGCGATTAAAAAAGAGATCGTCTACAATCTTGGACTTGTTTACGAGCGGATAGGCGACCGGGGAAAATCGCTCGCCTGCATGAAGCAAATTTACGAAGTCGAACACGGCTACAAGGATGTGGCGACGCGGGTAGAGAGCTCCTACGAACGAGTATCTCCGAAGCCTGATCGGCCCTGAAAAACTCTCGTCTGCGTCTCTTACTCCTACTCTTTCTCTTGCTCATGCTCACGCTCCAAGAGGTCTTGCTGCAGAAAAGCCGGTTTCACTAAAGAAGATGAGCAAGAGCACGAATAAGAGTAAGAAACACTCACGCTCTGGACGGATCAATTCCGGTTAATTGATGCGCAAGACAAAAATCATCTGCACCCTGGGTCCTGCGACGGAAAAGACCGAGGTCTTGCGCCAGCTAATACAGAAAGGAAGCGACGTTTTCCGATTAAATATGAGCCACGCCACCCACGAATGGGTACGCGAAATTGTTCCGCGCATCCGAATGCTCGCACAAAAAGCGGGCCGGGCGGTTGCGCTTCTCCTTGATACCCAAGGCCCGGCTATCCGGACTGGCGATCTTAAGGCCAGCCTGCATTTGAAGCCGGGTGACATTCTGGAGTTCACCGTGCGCCGCGCGAAAAGTAAGGAGCGCTATTCCGTGGACGTGAATTACCCCGGTTTTGCCGACGATGTGACGGTTGGCGGCACGATTCTGGTCGATAACGGCTTGATCAAATTACTCGTGCTCGATAAGGAAAAAAATCGTGTGCGCTGCAAGGTTTTGACGCGCGCGATTCTCGGTTCGCGGCGTCACATTAATTTGCCCGGCGTACATGTGAATCTCCCCTCGCTCACGAGTAAGGACCTGGCCGATGTCTCCCTGGGCGTGGAGATGGGCGCGGATTTCATCGGGTTGAGTTTCGTGCGCGAGAAGAGCGACATCGAACAGTTGCGAAAACTTCTGGCGAGGAAAAAAAGCAAGGCGCAGATCGTGGCAAAAATCGAGGATCAACTGGCGGTGCGCTCCATCGACAAGATGATCGAGAGTGCGGACGTAATCATGGTCGCGCGCGGCGATTTGGGAATCGAATGCCCGATGGAAGACTTGCCAATCATCCAGCGTCGAATTGTGAAAAATTGTCTTCGCCTGGGCAAGCCGGTCATAGTGGCGACTCAGTTGTTAGAATCGATGATCACCAATCCTTTGCCCACGCGGGCCGAGGTCACCGACGTGGCAAATGCCGTTTTCGAACAGGCCGACGCTCTGATGTTGAGCGGCGAAACGACGATCGGCCGTTACCCGGTTGAGTGTGTCGAAGTTTTGCGCCGCGTCGCTGTTCGTATCGAACGCAGCGGTGGCGCGGGTTATGCAGAGAACGCACTGCTGGAAAACATTCGGCAGAAAATGGTGGCTTCGGCTGTCACGCTGGCGGACTCGCTGCAAGATTCAAAACTGGTTGTCTTCACGCTGCACGGAAGGATGGCGCGGTATGCGTCAAATCTGCGGCCGCAGCGCGCACCGATCTTTGCTTTCACCCCGAGCGAGGAAGTTTACAGGCAACTCGCGCTTTACTGGGGAACGTTGCCGGCCTGCATCGATTTTGCCGCCGGTCCGGACAGGACGATTTCAGCAGCCGAGAGGTTTTTGCGCAAAAACAAGTGGGCTACACCCGGCGACCGCATGGTAATCATCAGTGACGTGCGTATGGGTCGCGCGCTGATCGATTCGATCCAACTGCGTGTAGTAAAATGAAACAAGAACGCGCGGACAGAAGTGAGCGCGCGGCGCAACTTCGAGAGCGCGATGTTTTGCAACTGACGAATCCGTTCCCGGGTGACACCGAATTTCTTACCCACTTCCTCAAGCGTTTTCGGTTTGCCGCCGTCCAGTCCGAAGCGCTGGAAAATGATCTTCTTCTCACGATCATCCAGCACATCAAGCAGTCCGCCGACTTCATTGCGCAGGTTTTTGTCGCGCAGCAACTCGAATGGCGTTTGCGCGTCCTCGTCGCCAACAATCTCGCCGAACTCGGTGGAATCATCGTCGCTAATGGGCGCATCGAGCGACGCCGGACGGATCGACACAGTTTTTAGCTGCGAAACTTTTCCGCTCGCAATTCCAATTTCATCACCCAGCTCTTCGTCGGTGGGTTCGCGGCCAAGCTCCTCGCTCATTTGCAGGGAAACTCGGCGCATCTTGGAGATTTTGTCCACCAGGTGCACAGGCAGACGGATCGTCTTGCTCTGGTTCGCCAATGCCCGTTTGATGGACTGTTTGATCCACCACGCAGCGTAAGTGCTAAGTTTCCCGCCCTTCGCCGGATCGAACCGTTCCACCGCTTTCATCAGACCAATATTTCCCTCCGATATCAGGTCGAGGAGCGGAAGGCCCAGATTCGCGTAGTCATGCGCGATCTTGACCACCAGACGCAAGTTAGACCGGATCATCAGCGCCCGTGCTTCGCGATCGCCCTTCTTAATTTTAGCGGCCAGCTCGATCTCCTGCTCCGGAGTCAACAACGGGATTTGCCCGATCTCGCGCAGGTAAATCTTAATTCCGGTATCGCTATCCTCAGCAGCCATATAACTCTTTTTCATTAATCATTTGGGGGGTTCGAATCGACAACTCCCCGTAAATTGTATTCGCTAGGGCGTTGTCGATCACGCGTTGTAGCATCCTACCAAGTAGTTAACAAGGTTAAATATTCGGAATACTGACAATCGCCGGATGCCTCCTGTTCAATTTTTTTAGAGTGCCTACTCACCCTGTCGTTCTGGGGGTCACCCCTCCATATTCTACGAGATTTGAAGGCGTGAGTCCCCTCCCACTTTAGAGGGATATTTGACACTTTTCCGCGCCGCGATTTTCTGTAACGCTGCAACGGCGATGCTGGCAAAAATTTACTCCGCGGCTGTTTACGGCGTGGACGCATACGAGGTTGAAATCGAGGTCAACGGCGCCGGTGGTGATCCGAACATCGTTATCGTTGGCCTGCCAGATGCTGCTGTGAGGGAAAGCCGCGATCGGGTTACCACGGCCATAGCCAATAGCGGCTACTATTGGCCGCGCGGCCGCACGACGATCAATCTTGCCCCGGCCGATATCAAAAAAGAAGGACCGAGCTTCGACCTGCCAATTGCCCTTGGAATGATCGCGGTGACAGAAGGACTGGACAGCTCGCCGTTTGAAAACTTCAGCTTTGTAGGTGAGCTCGCCTTGGATGGCACGGTCCGAGCCGTCAAAGGTGTTTTGCCGGTCGCATTGGAGGCGCGGCGTCGGGGCAAGCGTGCGTTGTTCGTGCCAGAGGCAAACGCTCTCGAAGCCGCAATGGTCGATAAGATCGACATCTACGGCGTGCAAAATTTGCGGCAGACCTTTGCGTTTTTGCGGGGCGAAACTCCACTGCTTCCAACGCGCGCGGATTTGACTGGATTTTTTGCAGCCCACCAAAACTATGACGTCGATTTCGCAGATGTTAAGGGCCAGGGACACGTCAAACGCGCGGTTGAAGTCGCGGTGGCTGGCGGTCACAATGTCTTAATGGTCGGCCCGCCCGGCTCGGGAAAATCGATGCTGGCGAAGCGTATCCCAACCATTATTCCGCCTCTTTCACTCGAGGAAGCGATTGAGACGACAAAGATTCACAGCATCGCCGGGTTGCTCGATGCCGAAAAATCCTTTGTATCCACGCGACCATTTCGTCCGCCGCATCACACCATCAGCGACATTGGGCTGCTGGGCGGCGGCGCGTTCCCAAACCCGGGCGAAGTGAGTCTTGCTCACAATGGTGTCCTCTTCCTCGATGAGCTGCCCGAATTCAAAAGATCGGCGCTGGAAGTAATGCGCCAGCCACTCGAAGACGGAAAAGTTACCGTTTCCCGTGCAGCAGGCAGCGTCACTTTCCCCTCAGAGTTCATGCTCGTTGCCGCGATGAATCCGTGTCCATGCGGCTACTTTGGCGACCTCAAGCGCGAATGCCGTTGCGGTCCGTCCCAGGTGCAGCGTTATCGCCAGCGCGTGTCTGGCCCGTTGCTGGACCGTATCGATCTGCACATTGAAGTGCCGGCTGTCGAGTATCGAGACGTTGCCAGCGAGCGCGCTGAAGAGACATCTGCCGCGATTCGTGAGCGCGTCATCCGCGCGCGTCAACGTCAGCAAGAGCGCTTTCGCAGCGACGCAAAAGTAAGTTGTAACGCTCGCATGGCCACGCGCCACCTTAAGCAATACTGCAAACTCACTCAGGATTCGCAGGAATTGATTCGCGTAGCCATGAACGAATTGAACTTAAGCGCCCGCGCTTACGATCGGATCCTGAAAGTTTCGCGCACCATCGCTGATCTCGATGGCAAGACTGAGATCTCGCCTGAGCATGTGAGCGAAGCGATTCAATATCGCACATTTGATAGGACGCTTTGGATTTAGGTTTGAAAGCAATCCCAATCTTTTGCGTGGCAATCTTCGGTGTCACGGGGTGCCACCGATCCGATGTAGAAGTTTCGGGGCCGTTGCCACAACGCGGCTATATCTGGCAACGGGAATGGACCTCGGCGGTAATTGATTCGCTCCGTGAAACGCAACGACGAATGAACGGCGTTGTCTTGCTTGGGGCGGAGATCAACTTCAGCGCCAAAAGCCCGGAGATTGCCAAAGCGTCGATCGATTGGGAAGCGGTGCAGCGGCAAACTCTATACTGCTCGGTCGCGCTTCGGGTTGCGCCTTTTGCCGGACCATTTCGCGCAGATGATACGCCGGCGCGCCTGATTGTCGACGTTGCGAAACAACTCCTCAATGACTCTGCTGCGCACGGTGTAAAAATCGAAGAGTTTCAATTCGACTTCGACTGCGCACAAAAGAACCTCCGCGCTTATCGGACGTGGTTGTCAATGTTGCGGCCAATCGTTCACCCGGCCCGGTTTGTAATCACAGTGCTGCCAGCGTGGTTGGACGATGCGAATTTTCTTCCGCTGTTGCGCCGGGCCGATGGCTACGTGTTGCAAGTTCATTCAGTTCCGATTTCAGCGCGCGGGAGCGCAACATTGTGCGACTTAACATTAGCGCGCGAGTGGATCGCTCGAGCAGGAAAATTGGGAATACCGTTTTCGGTCGCGCTGCCGACGTATCGCTGCGCCGCCGGTTACGCTCCTGATGGAAAACTCTTGAGTGTGGCTATGGACAGCGTTCAGCCCTCCTGGCCGCTTGGTATCGGGTTCCCATTGCGATCGACGCGCGCAACTGGCGCTGGCCGACGCTGGCGGCAGTGATGGCAGGCCGGCCTCCGAAACATCAACTTAGCATGCGGCAGGAAGGCGCGAACCCGATTGATCTGTCGATTGTGAATACGGGCGAAGCGGACGAGCAACTGGGCTTGAACGTGACTGCAAAATGGAGCGAAGCAGGGTTGGAGGCCTCCGACGCGCTTTCCGGTTGGAGCGTTCGATCGGAAAATGGTCTCGCCGTGTTCAACTCGGTTGCGCAAAACGGGCTTCGATTACCACCGGGTGCGACCCGCAAAATAGGTTGGCTTCGGTTCGACCAACCGACTAATCTGCAAATCGAATTCTCAAATCAAAGTGAGTCGCTTCGCTAGATTGTTGGTGGCAGTTGGGGCGACACTCTGCTTCCTGGGCAGATTGCACGCGACCGGATATTACGGACCCGATGTTTATTTAGACGAGGGCGGCAAAAACGTGGATGGGTCGCCGGAATTTTATTGGGGCTTGGAAGTGCGACGGCTCGCCAAGGAATTTCATCCACCTGAAAAACGCGTCGTGTCGGAAAAAGCGGAGAAAAAGGGCGACGAGGAAACATCAGAGAAAAACGACGCTGAGTCGGGCACTCAAGAGGCAGACTTCAAAGATTTCGATGCGGCTTTGAAGGAAGGCCGGATCAAACCAGTGGATCCGGCGAATGCAACGCAACAGCACAAAGATGCGCGCATCATGATCATGGGGAGCTCGCCTTTACCTCCCGAGTTCGATTCAGAGTTTGCGGATTATCACCGAGGTGCGTGGGCCTTTCACAACGAGAAATGGGATGAAGCGGGCAAAGCGTGGGAGGATTTGCTCAAACGACCTGAGCAAGATCGGCATTATCGCGCCGTGTGGGCAGCGTTCATGCTAGGAAAACTTGCTCTTAAAACCAAAGATTATCCAACTGCCGCAAAATGGTTTGAGCGCACGCGTGAATTCGCGAAGGGTGAATTCGCGGACTCGTTAGGCTTGGCCGCGGAAAGTTATGGCTGGGAAGGCCGCGCCGAATGGAAGCAAGAACATCGAGAGCAAGCCGCTCCATTATTCTTGACGCAACTTGCTCTTGGCGACCCGAGCGCAGTTGTTTCGCTGAAAGCGCTCGTTCCTGACCGCGAGCCGGTCGAAGGCATGCTGAATTATGGCCCCGAATTGGATGAGAGAAATGCCTGGAGCGATGAACAAAAAAAGGAGGAAGAACAGAAGGAGATGTCGAAGTTAAAATCGGCCGCGCAGGACCCATTGCTGCGGCGATTGGTGACGGTGCACATTCTGGCGACCGCCACATCGCCCGACCTTTATCCGTCTGACTCAGAAGCCGCGCCGGTGAATCGTTGCGCGCGCTGGCTCGACATTATCAAACAAGCGAACCTTGGCCGCATCGAGGATGCGGAGTATCTCGGTTGGGTCGCATACAACAACGGGGATTACAAGAGTGCAGCGCATTGGCTGGAGTTGAGTAAAGGCGACACCGCCGCCGCATTGTGGTTGCGGGCAAAATTGCAGCGCCGCGCTGGCAAACTCGCCGAAGCCGCAAAGACCATGGCGCAAGCAGTGGAATCGCTGCGGACTGCACCGGCCTATACCCCGAGCGGAGGCACTGACGAGAAGTGGACAGAATATGATTACTTTCCCGAAGGCCCAGATTGGGGCTGGGGCCAAAGCGCACACGGCGATCTCGGCGGACTTCGGCTCGCGCGCGGAGATTTTGTTCAAGCGCTCGATACGCTTTTCAAAGGACATCTTTGGAACGATGCCGCGTTTGTGGCAGAACGCGTTCTCACCACGAAAGAATTGAAACAATATGTCGATGCTTTGCCCGAGACTCCGCCGCCGAAAGAGGGCGAAGATTATAATGCAAAGCTAAGGTATCTACTCGGCCGCCGGCTGGTTCGTGAACATCGTTACGCTGAAGCCGGGCCGTACATGTCGCCGCCTTACGACAAAGTCCTCGAAAAGTATGTGAAGGCATTGAAAGATGGCCCCAACGAAAAGCTTTCCAAAACCGAACGCGCGCACGCATGGTTCACCGCAGCATGGCTCGCGCGCTACGACGGGATGGAGTTGATGGGGACCGAGGTCGCGCCGGACGCGTTCGTAGACAGCGGTGAGTTTGAATTTCCCGATCTAGCCAAACAACGTGGTTCCGGGTTCTATCAACAGGTGTCGTATGACATAGACGGCAATGAAAAAAAGAAGAACGTTCCGATCGCGCTGAAAGCATCCCAAAAGGAAATTCAGCGGCTCACTGCGAACAAAATCGAGCCCGACATTCGTTTTCATTATCGACTGATTGCTGGCGCGCTCGCGATCAAGGCCGCGGCGTTGTTGCCGGACAATTCAGAGGAATTAGCGGATGTCATAAATCAGGCTGGACTTTGGGTGAAAGATCGAGACGAGAACACCGGCAATCGTTACTACCAAATCATCGACCATCGTTGCGCGAAAACGAAGATCGGCCAGGCCGACACTGCGACACATTGGTTTGTCGATCAAAGCGGGCCATGGAGCACGGCTGAAGAAGAAGCATATCGAGCCATGCACAAGGAACTGGAGCCGAATCGCTCTGGAGAATAATTCGTTCCTTAGAACTTTTTTCGGATCGAGCGCTGGTGGCATGGTTCGTTGCAACTTGCCTGCTGGTCCAAGTGTAGCGGCCGCCAGCGACTGGCACTCCTCCTTGCGATCGCAATTGTGCTCGGATGCTTCGATTACGATTACGAGCGTGTGCATGCCTGAAGTAAAGAGTCTTGAATCCAATTGTGCTGCGTGGCGCATCTCAAAGGAAACAAACTCTCGAAAACATGAAACCGATACTCTTAACGACCTACAAAGACAGGCGCCCCGATGCATTCGATCGCGGGGTGAGCAAACGTCGTCGGTCGCCGATCACAGACTATAGCTATCACTCCGTCGCATTTGGAGGGTTCAGCGGACGTCACATGCGCAATCCTGCGCAATCGTTTTGGAACATCGCCGGCAATTACTTGAAAGATGAAGCACGCCACGACTTCTGGAGTGAAGCTGCGCTTTTTGCATTTGTCACTGTCACGGCAGCTCTTCCCTTGATGAATAACCTGCACGCGTTGATAGAGTTCGTGCGTGCGATCACCTCTCACTAAGGCGCCCAGGCTTCAGCAGATTGTTGCCGTGCTACTGTTGTCGCTTGCCAGCTGTGACTCGGAAAGCGATCGCGTGCTTGAGGAGACTTTCGAGAGGCTCTATACGATCCAGCCAAACACGGACATCAGGATCCAAAACGGCGATGGCGCGGTTCTGGTCTACGGTTCAAACACCAACGAAATGCGGGTCCACGCGACGAAGAAAGCCTATAGTCGCACGCGGCTGAAAGAGATTGCGATCGACGTCTCTGTGCAGCCAACTTTCGTTTCAATCAAGGTCAGGCTTCCTCCCAAACCGACGTGGGCTCTGTTTGATCGCTCAGGCACGGTTGATTGCACTATTGTGGTTCCTGCAACCACTAACATATCGCAGCTGCGGCTTGATGCGGGCGAAGTTTTCGTAGACGGAATGCGCGGACCGGGCGTGCATGCTCAGCTAGCCGCTGGCCGCATGGTTGTCCACAACTGCTTTACTGACGTCGACCTCGCATTGCAGCGCGGCAATCTCACTATCTCTTACGACTGGTGGGAACATGGAACGTTTTCCGTCCAGGCAAATATCGTGCGCGGGAATGCGTGGGCGTTTTTTCCCAGCGATGCTGTCTTTCGTCTTGTGGCCGAAACGCTGCACGGAAAGCTCGCCAGCGATTTTGATGATACAGCTGCGCAAACGGCGCCCGCAGGAGGTAAAAAAATCGAAACGTTAGTTCACGGCGGAGGACACGCCGCAATCAAGGTGCGTATGGCAAATGGTGACATTAAGATCGTGGAGGCAAATCCATAAGGTTTGCTTGCGTCGGATTTGGCATCGAGCATCTAAGTATCTAGACCTTCCATGCCTTCGTTCGACATCGTTTCCGAAATAGACAAACAGGAGCTTGATAATGCGGTCAATCAGGCGCGCAAGGAGCTGGCGACTCGTTTCGACTTCAAGGGCATAATAACCGAGATACTTCTCGAGAAGGACAAGATCACGCTCACCGCGCAGGATGCAGGTCATCTTCGGGGATTGCGCGACATCCTCATCGGCAAACTTTCAAAGCGCGGCGTGGACTTGCGCAACATCCAGCAGGACGAGCCGGCAATTTCATCTGTCGGCCACGCTCGGCAGGAATTAAAGATTCAACAGGGTCTGGAAGGAAACAAAGCGAAGGAAATTATTCAGGCGATCAAATCACAAGGTTTCAAGGCGCAAAGCCAACTGCAGGATCAGCAAATTCGAGTTACTGGAAAGAAGAGGGACGAGCTCCAGGAAGTAATTCAATTTGTTCGCGGCCGCGACTTCGGCGTCGCAACAAATTTCAAAAATTTTCGAGACTGACGGAAACCACGAATCGACCTCTTTTTGTCATTTCGAGCGAAGTCGAGAAATCTCTCGATCCCGTCCTATGACTACGGCTTGATTACCCGCCCTGCACTGGCGGCATGATTGAAACTTCATCTCCCGGTTTGAGCTTGTAATTCCGATCCACAAAATCCACGCCTGCCGCAACCAAGATGCTTTTGTCGTGCGGGCGAAGCTTGGGTTGTTGGGCATAAATTTGCTCGAGCAGGTCGCGGGCGGTCGCGCCTTCTGCAATATCGACATCCAACTGACGCATTCCGAGTAGGTCGCGCAGCTGCGCATAAAATTGCACTCGTACTTTCATTTGTCCGGTTGCTCCAGCAATTCTCTTCTTAGCACGCCGATATACGGCAGATTGCGGTAACGTTCCCTGAAATCGAGCCCGTAACCGACAACAAATTCGTCGTCGATCTCGAATCCAACATAATCTGTGTGGACCTCCCGGGCGCGTTGTTTCTTCTTACTCAACAGAACGCACACCCGAATACTGTGCGGCTTCGCCGTTTCCAATGTTTCGCGAATCGTTGCGAGCGTGTGACCGCTATCCAGAATATCATCCAGGATCAAAACATCTCGATCGGCCGCATCGGGGGCTGTGATCTCCTTGGAGACGACGTTGCCGCTGCTCCGCGCTTTTCCGTGATAACTCGCCACGCTGAGGCAATCCAGCTTCAAGGGAAGGGGAATTCGGCGAAGTAGGTCAGCAACGAACATCAAGCTTCCGTGCAACACTGCGATCACGGTCAGTTCGCGATCACGATAATCGTTCGAAATTTGCGCGGCCATATCATCCAAGCGCCGGTGAATTGCCGGCTCATCAAACAACACCCGCTCCAGATCACCTCTCACTACAATTATTAGGCCACTGGCTGACCCAGATATCAACGTGCTATAAATGCTGGCAACAATACTATTTTCGCGTCGTGGATTTTCTTGTCATGTCGAGCGGAGTCGGCTGCCAAGCCGTAGCTTTACGCGAAGGTCTGGAGACATCTCTAATTGATTGACCAGCCGTTGAACCCAGACCAGAGATTCCTTCACTTCGGTCGGAATGACACAAATGGTAGCCTGAACGATTTAACCGATGAGCATCTGCCACGATCGAATTGAGATTCGCACGA
>QHPC01000008.1 GCA_003218915.1 Verrucomicrobiota bacterium | reverse complement strand
AGCGCCGTGGCGGCAAAACGGGAGGCGGAAAAGATCCGGGGGCTCGGAAAGTTCGCGGCAGTGCTGAACGTCTATATGGAAGAACCGCCGTTGGTCTCCGATTGGCGGAAATTGACCAAGACTCGAAACGTAGTGGTGGTGCCGTTCTTTATCTCCGATGGACTTCATAGTTACGAGGACATCCCGCGATTGATCGGGATCGTTGTAGCCGCGGGCGCTGACCGCGACCCGCCGGGGTCGGCGCCCCCGGCTACAGCGCCTGGCCAAATCTTCCGGCACAATCCATACACTATCGACGGCCGCTCCCTCTTCTACGCGTCATCGATCGGCACGAATCCAGGTTTTGCCGATATCATTGTCGAGCAAGCGACAAAAAGTTGAAATCGCGCTCGCGCTTGGTTTCTTTTTGCGCAAGATTGCTTCCCCGCGAATGAAGGAAACCACTTGTAAGAAGCTGCAGGAGATCGGGGCATTTGCGCTGGCCGGCGGCTGCACCCGAAAACGAATGAAGCAACTGGTGGAAATGATTCGCGCGGCGCGCAATTACCGGTGGCTGGCGGTTTACAAGATCGTTAAAGATGAATTTGTGATTCTCGCTGGAACTGGCAACGAGCCACCGACCTATCCGCAATTTCCCATTACCCAGGGATTGTGCGGCGCAGCGTTGGAATCGGGAAAACCGATCATTGTCGGCGACGTGCACAAGGATCCGCGCCATCTCCCTGCGTTTCATACGACGCGGTCGGAGATCGTTGTCCCAATGAGGAACAACGAACACCAGCGCATTCTCGGCATGCTGGATGTGGAGAGCGACAAGTTGAACGCCTTTGATGAAGAAGATCGTCAGTTCCTCGAGCGTGCTGGCGGTCTGATCGCGCACTGTTTGCACTAGCCCCTCGCGCCCGGCGGTCGCGCCCTACCGATGGAACATTCCGTCGAACAGGCCCTCGAAGTTGTTCCTTTATGTTTGGGCCAGATTCTGGTTCGAAAAACCGGCAGGAGTTTTGTGCTGTGCCATCGCGATGACGAGGCCTGTGATGATTTGGAAATGTTTGGAAAAGCAGGGGACGCGATCGAGATCGCAAGATACGACGACGCGGGAAACTATAGGCCTCTAAAGACTGCGCCGAACTTGCAACACGGCTGGCGGATGACGCTCCGGACATCTGACGATTTGAAACAGGCTCTCGATCATTTTTATCCAGGCAGGCTGGAGGTCTTGGTTGCGTGGCACCACGGCCAGCTGCGCACTACACCGCTGCGCGAAACATTGGACAGACAATCGGGGATGTATCGCGTAGCTGCCAAAATTTCGGACGCGCAGATCGACGATCTGGTCGCGGATTTTTGCCGGTCCAATGGCGGTTGTTTGCGCACGATATTGTGGAAGCGAGATCGGCCGGGCGCAATCGCGTCAACAAAGTTGCCAACCCAAAAGTTTGATCCTGCCTGGGATCAGGTTCAAGCACTGGGTCGGACGGGATCGGCAACGCTGGCTACCGTTCCCCTGCTTTGCCAGGAGGCATGCAACCTTTTGGTAGCGGCCTGTCGGAAAGTGGTGAAAACCGAATGATCATTCGCGCGCGGGCCGTCGTGACAATGGATGGAGCGCCTATTGAGAATGGCGCGGTCGCAATTTCCGGAGATCGAATTGTCGGTGTTGGAAAATTTCCCGAAGTTTCCGCGCAACATTCAGGCCAGGAGATGATCGATCTTGGCGAGCAAGCGCTGATGCCGGGTCTGATTAACACGCATTGCCACCTCGATTACACATGTTTGCGCGATAAGATTCCCCGGCAAAAATCGTTCACTGATTGGATCCGGGCGATTAACGTGGAAAAATCGAAACTCTCGCCAGAGGATTACATCGCCTCGATCAACGAAGGATTCGCGGAGGCGAAACGATTCGGCACGACAACCATCGCGAACCTGACTGCGTTTCCGGAATTGATTCGGCAGGTCCCGGATGCGTCACTTCGCACGTGGTGGTTCGCCGAATTAATTGATGTTCGCTCGCCCGACCGAGCAAATGAACTTGTCGATTCTGCAGTCGAATCACTAAAGTTCGCGCCAAACTACGGATTAGCACCGCATGCGCTGTTTACGGCGTCCAAAAATTTGTATCAACGCTGCGAGGAAGCCGGCGCGAATGTCTTGCTCACAACGCATCTGGCGGAATCGCGGGAGGAAATGGAAATGTTTCGCGATGCCTCAGGTCCGCTTTACGAATTTATGAAAAGTATTGGACGTGACATGACTGACTCTGGGCATGGGACACCCCTTGAGCGTTTTTTGACAGTTAGAGATTCGACAACCCTGAAAGCTTTCAAGGCTCGACGTGACTATGACTGGCTCGTGGTACACCTAAACGAATTGACCGAAAGCGACTTCGAGTTGCTGGAAAAAATGAAGACAAAATTTCATGTCGTACATTCGCCGCGCAGCCACGAGTATTTTGGTCACAGCCGGTTCCCATTTAAGCGGCTGCATGCGCTCGGATTTAGTGTGTGCTTAGGCACCGACAGCCTCGCCAGCAACGAGAGTCTGAGCTTGTTTGAAGAGATGCGCGCGTTTCGGCGCAACGAACCGGATGTTCCACCGAAGAAGATTTTTGAGATGGTAACAGTGAATTCCGCGTTGGCGCTACGTCAGCGGAAGACGCTTGGTCGGATTCGGCCTCGATTTCGAGCCGATCTCATAGCCATTCCCTGTGCTGAAGGGGGTGACCGATTTGCAGAAATCGTGGCGTTCGATGGTCAGATTCATTGGATGATGGTCAATGGAAAAACCCTAGAACCTGCATCCGCTTGCGAGTGATCCTGCAGCGCGTGCTACTAAAGATTCTCGACGTGCAGCTTGCCCGTCACCTGCTGCTCCGGTAAACTCGGCGTATGGCCGGACCGGGAATTCAGCAGTCGCAGAATCTTGCGCTGCAGCAAGTCCTCTCGCCTCAACTCCAACAGAGCCTGCTCGTCCTGCAGACGCCCTTGCTCGAGCTGCGCAACCTGGTTCAACAGGAAATGGAGACAAATCCCGTGCTCGAGGAATTGCCGGATGACACGCGTTCCGATGAGCGGAGCGAGGCTGAACCTTCGGCTGACGATAATTTCAAGAGCGAATTCGAGAAGCTGGCGAGCTTGGATGAGGAATGGCGCGATTACATGGCACAGTCGGCCAACTCCGGTGCGGACGGCTTTCAGAGGTCACGGGAAGCGAAAGATAAACGCCAGTTCTTTTTTGATTCCATTGCCGTGCAGGAAACGCTTCAGCAAAATCTGCTGGCACAATTGAATCAGAGCGCCCTCAACGCCAGCGACCGCAAAGCCGCGGAGCTAATCATTGGTAACATCGATGACAACGGATTTCTCCAAAGCACCCCGGAGGAAATGGCCCTGAACTCGGGAATCCCCAAGGAAGATTTCGGGAGAATGCTGACGTTAATCCAGAGTTTTTATCCGCCAGGAGTTGGAGCGCGCGACTTACGCGAGTGTTTGCTCATTCAACTAAAGCGAGAGGGAAAAGAAGACAGCCTGGAGCACAAAATTGTGTCCGAACATATGGAGGATTTGGGCAGGCGACGTTTTCCCGAGATCGCGCGTCGGATGGGGATCAGTGTGGAGGATGTGCAAAATGCAGCCAACAACATTGGACGGCTAAATCCGCGTCCGGGTCAGGTGTTTGCAGCCGCGCCGCAAAACTATGTGCTGCCGGATGTGACGGTGGAGAAGGTGAATGGCGATTATCAAATCAGTTTAAATGACGAGCAGATTCCGCATCTGCGGATCAGCAATCTTTACAAAGATATCATTGCGTCTGGCAACACCGAGAGCAGCGAAGTCAAAGATTATATCCGCGACAAGATCCGCAGCGGGAAATTCCTTATTCGCTCGATCCATCAACGCCAGCAAACGATTTCCAACATTGCGGCATGAGACTACAGTCAGTCGTGCCGTTTCCGGGAAATATATGGCGACGCCGCAGGGCACTTTCGAGATGAAATATTTTTTTACGCCCGGGTACCAGACCGCGACCGGCGAATCGTTGAGCAACACCAGCGTGAAGGAAGCTATCCTCGACCTGGTGAAGCGCGAGGATGGCAACGAACCGTTGAGCGACAGTGAGATCGTTGAGATCCTGAGTGAACGCGGTATTCCGATCGCGCGGCGCACCGTGGCCAAGTACCGCACCGAGCTGAATATTCTGCCAAGCCACATGCGGCGAAAGTATTGAGCCGACGCCTCGCGTAATTCGTTAAAACGCTACATCGTTAACCCGAATCACGAAGTACGAATCACGATTCACGCCTCACCATGACTCCTTCTCTCCGAGCCGCCGTGATCGCCGAATGGCGAGGTCTTCCCGAGAAAAAACCGCGCGCCGATCGGTGGCAGTCGCCGGCCGAGTTGGTTCCAAAATTGATGCAACGCCTTGGGTTGCGCGAGCGTTTGCATGAGACCGAAGTGATTGACGCCTGGGGAAAAATCGTCGGTGAATTTATCGCTGCACATTCGGCGCCGGTAGCATTGCGCGGGGGCGTTCTCTATGTTCGCGTGCTCCAGCCAGCCTTGCACTACGAGCTCGAACAGATTTCCAAGTCCGAAATTTTGCGAAAGCTAAAACAGCGTTTCGGCGGCAGGACGATTCGCGATGTGCGCTTTCGTGTCGGTTGAATTTAACCGCCACGCGGAGACGTGCCGAAACCTGGTCTCCCTGAAACGCCCGTATGTTGCTCCGTGCTTTCGCCGTCCGCCGTAACCTCGGAAGGAAGAGGTTGCCGTTTGCTCATTCCGATACCGAAGGCGGCAACGTTCAAAACAATCATCACGAGCGCGAAAAGGTACATTCCCATTGCCAGTCCGATCGCCGCGTGCATTGCCAAAATACAAACCAGCCAAAACAGCCGTGTCTTTCTTATCCAAATGAAAAATGGATAACCGAGTTCGATCAGACAGATCGAAATTCCAAGGATCGGAAGCACGTATTTGAATCGAACAAGAATGTCCGGAGAAATAAGGTTGAACGGCGGCCGGGTTAACGAACGCCAGAGATTCGAGCCATTCCACCAACCGCTGCCCAGACATTTTGCCAACCCGCCGACAAAGTAAACGAAGCACATATGCACCTGTAAAACGCGCCGCCAAAAACCTAAAAGTTGTGGACCTCTTAGTTCTACTTTCAGCAGCCGATGATCGAGTGAGTATCGGTCCGGCAACGGCGATAACATCAAATAAAAGAGACCCGTGGTCATGAAGTTATCGGCGCCGTATGCGAAGAGTCCACCGCTTTCAGCTGCGCAGAGGTGAAGAAACCACGCAATGATTGCAGCCGGGCGAGAGAAGAGGCCGAGTAATAACAGCAGTCCCGTGCAAAGCAAACAGGCCCAGGCAATGGAAAGCACCGCGTCTTCGCCGATATGGGCATAACCGCCCAAAGTAATAAGCCAGCCAAGCTTTGGAATGAGTGGACTGTCAAAGGACGCAATGGCCTCTCCCAGTTTGCGGCTGACAAGGCTCTTGCCGGTACTGGCAAACAAGTGATGCCAGTCACTTCTTAAGAACAGCGCATAAATGGCTACTTGCAGCCCCAGGCCGATACGCAAAACCGCGAGCCACCCGTCTGTTTCTGGGGGAAACAGGAAGTCCATGAAATTTTCCCAGTATCGTCGCGGCAGACTCATTGCAAGGTTGGCCTTCAAACCGGGTGATCTAAGCAGAGACGGCACGGATTAAACGGATAACAGGAGTGAACGAGTTAAGGGCTGCGTAATGACGAGATACAAATGAGGGACGTTCGGAGATCGTCATTCGTTTGAAACGATGTCTCTTTCCTCTAATCCGGTGCAATCGGTAATTCCTCTACTGCTTCTCTTCACGCAGGCTGAAATCGTAACTGAACATGGGCTGGAGCGTTTCACCTTTTCCATGCTCAAAATCACTGATGCCAGGCGGGGTGACTGCCCCGAATGTGGCTCGAATTTTTTTCACTTCAGGATGGTCCCGCCAGATGGATAACGCGAGCATCTTAACCACGACTTCCCGGATCGGCTCATAACGATTGTCTGCCAGCCGATCTAGTAAACTATCCAGCCGCAAACCAGCTGCCTTTCCACTCATGTGCGGCGATTCATATTCTACTCGCCCGTCTTCGTAATAGAGTTCCAATGTCAACTTGTGATAACCGGGAATGTTCGGCGCGAAAAAAGTGTAGCCCGCCTCGATACCCGCAGCATGCAGATAGGTCGCAATACCTCGCCGCACCGGACTATACGCAGTCGCCTCCTTCCCTAGAAAAAATGTTGCACTCAGCTCAGCCTTGCGGGCGTACTTGTCGAGCGCTGATGGTAACACGGTAGAGCCTGCCGCGATAAGCGAGAAGACGCCGGCAAAGCAAACTGCTGTAATGATAAGGAAATGTACGACGAACCACGCCGCGTGAACGCGCTTAGAGAGCATCAGTCGAGATGCTAAAGGTATTCCGAGCCCGTGACGATTATTTTTAAGCCCGCGAATCAGGTGAATCCAGGCAATAATTAGTCGCCGACGATGCCTATGGCTGAAGGTCCGAAATTGGACCGAGTTCTCCTGAAGGCAATTGCGAGGTGTCTCAACGCCCTCACCGCAAGTACACAATTCGGCCAGACCCGAGGGCTTCGGGTCCGGCCAAATCTATTCGTCAGCTGAACAGCGGGATTAGAGTGTCGCCGCCACCAACTTCAAGTTCTCAGTCACGGCCTTACTTTCGCTGGTGCCGAGCAGGACTCGCTCTACGTACCAACATCTGTCGATCCGTTGGTCCGCATAAAACAGGGTGGCCTTGTCGGTTTGAATACTTTTCAAGGAACGAGCCTGCGAGTTTTGGTTCTGAGTGGGCGCAAGCATTGCAAGGGCACTAAGACCAATAACAGTCACAGTAACCAGCATCGCCGCGACCAAGCGTTTGGTGATTTGGGCTGGGAGCTTTTTCATAGGCGGGGCTCTTACAGGCAATGTGAATAAGTGTCAACTGGAAAAAACAAAAACTTAATAGGTACTCATTTGGACGTGTTGGTCAAGTTGGCGAGATGCCTCCAAATCTGTAGGGTATTCCCCGAGGCTAAAACACTAGGAGCTTTCCTATAACGAAGCGAGAATTGTCCGATAAAAACCGAGTTGCAAAGCGCACAGAGCATGGCGTGCCGACAAGGGAAACAATCCACGTTGAAATTCAGATATCTCTGTTAAGTCTCTCCTTTACGCAAACGAACGCCGAGTTACAAGCGTTCCCGTGGCAGGAAAAGCGGCGGAGCACCGCCGCTCTCGGGAAGCACTCCCCGCACAACCACGGCCAGGCAGTGCGAAATGTTACTTCGGTGCCAACGAAGCGACGATCGCTTCAAAGCGCGGGTCGCCCCGCAGCGGATCCCAAAGCGGGCCGAGACGCAAATGGCCGTACGTCACATGGCTTCCCGGCAGCTTCGCAGCGTCGGCCAAGTCGGCCAATTGTTCGATTGCGCGGTCCTTTTCACCGGTCCATGCATAAATGACGGCCAGATATTGGATTAACATCGGGCCCTCAAGAGAGTTTTTGCTAACAGGCATCAGTTCGACGGCGCGCCGGCCCTCGCGAATAGCCTCCGCCTTATTTCCCAGCGCAGCATCAAGTACACCGAGAGCGCAAAGAGCTGGCGCGTAATCAGGCTGGCTGCGTACCGTCTGCTCGAGTTCTACTCGCGCTTTGGCGAACGCGGCACGAGCTGCCGCCTCATCGCCGCGAAGCCGGGCGACAAGACCTTGGCACCAACTGTTAGGAAACGGGATGTTTTCGTCGTAGCACCCATCCGTCGGCATGGCCGTCAGTGCGCGCTCGGCGGCAGCTGGGTCCCGCTCGCTTAAGGCAAGATCGAGCCATTGGTCGACCACAACAGGGACCGCGTTGGGGTCTTCGGCTAGGACCGTCTCAATTGTCGCGTGCAGCGGTTTTGAATCTGAACGCCATTGAAGATCAACCCAGGCGCGCCGCACTTTGGTCATAATATCTTTCGGAGCAATGGCCAGCACGCGATCCAGAGTGTCGGCCGTCTCTTTATAGCGACGCAAACCTTGGTAAGTAAGAGAGATTTGCTGGAGTATAGAAAAGTCGCGCGGATCCAGTTCTAATGCCTGTTTCATTTCCTCCAGCGCTTTCTCCCAGTGACCCTGGCGGCGATCGATGAAGCCGGACAGAAGAGGAATTCGCGATTCGTTTGGCAGCGTGCGACGGGCAACAGCAAGTTCCTCTTTAGCTCGGTCGTAGTCCTGAAATGCCCAATAAAGATGCTGAGCGAGTGCCAGATGCGTTTCTCCAGACTGGGGACGCAAACGGCGGACAGCTTGGATGGCTGCTTCAGACAATTTAAGGCGCGCATCGGTATGATCATAGCCGAGGAAATAAAGTCGGTCGTGCGCGCCAGCCAGCTCGCCATAAGCCAGAAAGAAAAAAGGATCGCGGCCGACTGCCTGGCCAAGCAGTTGTACGGCTTGGACCAAATCTTCTTTTGCGCGCGTGCTAAACGGAATGCCATTAATCAGGTCTTTTGCTCGCAGGTATGCGTCGTAGGCGACAAGATCCGTGGTTGGCGGCTCCTGAATGGCCGCTTTCTCGGTCGAGGAGACTTCAGCTCCGAGCTGATCTGTAATTTTTTGTGCGATCTCGCTTTGGAGGGTGAACACGTCATTCAAATCCCGATCGTATTCTTGCGCCCACACGTGAGCGTCGGTGCGCGTATCAATTAACTGCGCGTTCAGATGAATCCTGCCTGCTTCCCTGCGCACGCTTCCCCCAAGCACATACGCGACATTCAACGCACGACCAATTTCCTGCGTATTGCGCGCGCCGCGATATTTGGCCACGCTGTTGTGGCTGATCACCTTTAGATTGGCCACTTTTGCCAGCTTGGTGGAAACACCGTCGTAAACGCCGTCGGCAAAAAACGCGTTCTCTTTATCTGGACTTAGGCTTTCGAAAGGCAGCACCGCAATGCCACTTGCAGCCGGTGGACTCGCCATTTCGCCGTTCCAAATCATCACACCAACTGTCGATCCCAATACCAGCAGAAGCGCTGCCATTCCTGCAACAACTGGATTCCGCCGTGTCCAGCGCCAAGCACGCGCAGCCGGGGAAACAGGACGGGCGATAATGTGGCGCCCTTCCATTCAGCGTTCGAGGTCTTCGGCAAGAGCGCCGGCTGAGCGATATCGGGCACCTGGTTCCCGCTCTAAACATTTTGCGCAGATTGTTTCCAGATCCCGATCTAACCCAGGCATCAGAGTGCGCAGCTTCGGCGCCGGCTTCTCGCTCGCTTGCTGGATCACCTTCAGCGCGTGCTCACCCAAAAATGGCGGACGACCCGTCAACAAATCGAACAAGATCGCACCCAAACTATAAACATCCGACGCCGGACCAAGTTTGCCCGCCGATCCGTTGACCTGCTCAGGCGCAATATAACCGGGCGTGCCGAAAATGGTAAGCGTGCGCGTCAGGTGACTGGTAGTGTCCAGCCATTTGGCGAGACCGAAATCGCTCACCAGCGGTTCGCCTCGCCCATCCAGCAAAACGTTCCCAGGTTTCAAATCCCGGTGCAGGATCCCCTGCCCATGCGCATACTGCACCGCCCGCGCTACCTTCGCCAGCAACGCCACCGCCCGCCGAGGTTCGTTGCGCAGAGCCGGCGCCGCTTCCAGCAAACTACCGCCTCCAGCAAACTTCATGCTGAAAAACGGCAACCCATCGTCGCACTCGCTCACTTCGTAGATGGGCAAAATGTTCGGGTGATCGAGACTCGCCGCAGCTTGGGACTCGCGCCGGAAACGCGCGAGCGTCTCCTGCGAATCGGCGTGATAAGATAGGATTCGCTTCAGCGCCACGATGCGGCGCGAATGCCGCTGTCGCGCCCGATAAATGACGCCCATCCCGCCACGCCCGACTTCTTCAAGGACTTGATAATTGCCTATCCGCCAATCGGCGTCACATACGTCAAGTTCCCCGAGCAAGTCATCAAGCGTTTCCACCTTCGCCGAGGCTTCGGCGGACAACTCGCCGTTATGCCCATTGGCGCCCACGCCTGCGGAGAGCATACAGCTCAGACAAAGACTTCGTCCGACGCGCGATGCTGATCCGCACTCGGGGCAGGATCCCGGCCCCTTTTCGAGGTCCACCGAGTCGGAAGTGGGGGGCACGCGCATGAGAAGTCAGGATGGTAGACGAATTCTAGTGAGTTGCCAACTAAAAAATGGAAAATTTTTGGCCAAATTATTCACATGATTTGCACATTTTTCGAATGAAAACGCGTTGATTTCTTTGTCATTTGTTTGCTTCCTCTTTCGGCGCGAGCGAAGCGACGATTTTTTCAAAGCGCGGATCGCCGCGGAGCGGGTCCCAAAACGGCAACAGTTTTAATTGACCATAACTGAGCGTGCTTGGCGGACGAACGGCGATAGCGAGCTGTTCGCAGGCCAGATCTTTATCGCCGATCCAGGCAGCGATCATGGCCAGATACTTGATCACGGTCGGGCCAACCAGCGCATCTCTTTCTACTGGAACGAGCTCAACCGCACGCCGGCCTTCACGCAACGCTTCTTCCTTCCGACCGAGGCCCGCATCGATCAGGCCGAGGACGCACAGTGCCGGGCCGTAATTTGGTTCCGCTTGAACAGTTTTCTCCTGTTGAGCACGGACGGCCGTGAAAAAAGCGCGGGCATCGCCGTCATTTCTCGTCATGCGAGCGATGACGCCTTCGATGATGGGGCGATTCAGGTGAACCGAATAGTCCGTTAGTGGCGTTTCGCCGATCATATTCAGAACCTTCTTTGCGGCGGCGACATCGCGCTCGGCCAGGGCGCAACTCAAGTCCTCGTCAGCCGCGCTCGACAAGGCACCAGCTCTTGCAGCTCCTATGGAATCAATTGTCTGATGCAACGAGCTTGTATCTGCTTTCCAATGAAATTGAATGGCCGCAAGCGCGACCTTCGTGCTAGCATCGTTTGGCTCGATCGCCAGCGCGCGATCCAGCACGGATTTTTCTTCAGCGTAGCGCCGCAGAACTCCATAACTGAGCGCAATCTGCTGGAGCGTTTCGGTGTTGCGCGGGTCGAGGTTGCCTGAGCGCTCCAGGTTTTGCGTAGACTCCTCCCAGCGTCCCTGGCGCCTCTGGATGTATCCCATCATCCGAAATATCCGCGCATCATTAGGCAAGGTCTGCCGGGCAACATCCAATTCAGCCAGAGCGCCACCGTAATCGATGTGCCCATGATAAAGATTTCGCGCATTCGCCAAATGGGTTTCACCTGCATCTGGACCAAGGCGAAATGCCTGCTCGATGGCCGCTTCAGCCAATGCCAGACGTGTCGGCGTATGATCGAAACCAAGGAAATAGAGCTGCTCATGTGCGTAGGCGAGTTGGCAGTACGCTTGAAAAAAGGAGGGATCGCGCGCGACAGCCTGATTCAACAAGTCGACCGTCTGTAGCAAACTTGCTTTCAGACCGCTGCTAAGACGAACCGCGAGAAGATTCTTGGCACGATTATAGAGGTCGAAAGCAATGAGGTCTGTTGTCGGCGGCTGTTCAACGGCCAGTCTCTCCGCACTCGAAATTTTCGCGCGAAGCCGCTGAGCGACTTTTTGCGCAAGCTCACTTTGGACCGCGAAAAGATCATTCAAATCGCGGTCATATTCCTCCAACCAGACGAGCGCACCGGTGCCAGCGTCTATCAATCGAGCCTTGAGATGAAAACCGGCGCTTCCGGGACTGCGGGACACAGTGCCCTCCAAAATATGAGAAACTCCAAGGGCTTTACCAATTTCACGAAGGTTCCGCTTTCCGCGATACTTCATCACGCTGGTGTGGCTGATCACCCTGAGATCGCGAATGCTGGCCAGCTTGGTCAAGATGTCGTCCTGAACGCCATCGGCAAAAATCGCGTCGTCTTTGTCATCGCTTAGAGTTTCGAACGGCAGAACAGCGATGCCGGTTGTTGCTGGTGGGTTCGGCGTTCCGCCCTTCCACATCATCACTCCAGCAACCAATCCCAACGTCATCAGGAGCGCTGTTATTCCTACAACAACTGGATTCCGCCATGTCCAGCGCAAAACGTTCGCAGGCGGCGAAAGAGGCCGCGCTGCGATAGGCTGCCCTTCCAGCCAGCATTCGAGATCTTCGGCAAGATCGCCCGCTGAGCGATAACGCGCACCCGGTTCCCGATCCAAGCATTTCGCACAGATCGTTTGCAAATCCCGATCCAACCCAGGCATCAGAGTGCGCAGCTTTGGCGCCGGTTTCTCGCTCGCTTGCTGGATCACTTTCAGCGCGTGCTCACCCAAAAATGGAGGACGACCCGTCAGCAAATCGAACAAAATCGCACCTAAACTGTATACATCGGCCGTAGGACCAAGTTTGCCCGACGATCCGTTCACCTGCTCGGGCGCAATATAGCTAGGCGCGCCAAAGGGGGTAAGTGTGCGTGTCAGGTTGCTCGTGGGTTCCAGGCATTTGGCGAGACCGAAATCGCTCACCAACGGTTCGCCTCGTCCATCCAGCAAAATGTTCCCAGGCTTCAAATCCCGATGCAGGATCCCCTGTCCATGCGCGTACTGCACTGCCCGCGCCACCTTCGCCATCAACGCAACCGCTCGCCGCGGCTCACCACGCAATGCCGGGGCCGCATCCAGCAAACTGCCTCCACCGGCAAACTTCATGCTGAAAAACGGCAGCCCATCGTCGCATTCGCTCACTTCGTAGATCGGCAGAATGTTCGGATGAACGAGGCTTGCCGCAGTCTCCGCCTCACGTCGAAAACGCACCAGCGTGTCCCGTGAGTCCGCGTGATAAGGCAAAATTCGTTTTAGCGCCACGATGCGCCGCCTATGTCGCGCCCGGTAAACGACGCCTATGCCGCCGTGCCCGATTTCTTCAAGGATTTGATAATCGCCGACTCGCCAGTCGGCATCCCGGACATCAAGTTCGCCCAGCACGTCCTCGAGCGTTTCCTCAGCCTGAGGCGGAGAAACCCGAGCGCCCAGACCCTGAGCAAGCAGACAGCTGAGACAAAGACTGCGTCCGATACGCGACGCCGAGCCACACTGCGGGCAGATGAGCGGTTCCTTTTGCAGACGAATCGAAACAGGAATGCCGCTCATCGGATTCTGAAAACTTAAAAAGGACTGCAAATGGAAGGGAGCGAGTGGAGTCGAGTATCGGCCGTCGGCGCCGACGCTTCCTGTATACTTTCTCCGGAATTGGTGGAGCGGAGTTCCCGAAAAAAACGCGATCCCTAATGAATACAAATGGACAGCAATCGAACACAAGCTGGCTCCTCGATCAGAGCCGCCGGAGATCTGACGGTAAAATCGGACATGAGACCGAATCGTTGCACGAGAAAACAGATTCAGCGCTCAAGAGTATTTTACGAAATGCGTCGGAAATTCGACGCCCTGCGCGTTGCACTGCGGAAGAGCGCGCGCCGTGGAAATGCCGACGCCAACAGGCGTGATTTCGGAGAATCAGAAGCCGGCGCCTAAAGTCGCGAATAGCGATCTTTACGCGCTTTGGCCGCGACCGATTCGCGGTCTCGTGAACGCCCTGATTTCGATATTCCGACCTCGGATCTCGAACTATTCTGCCGCGCTCAACGCCGCACAGAGATAACGGAGTTCGTCGTCGATCTCGTTCGGACCTTCCACGGTCTGAGCAACTTCTTCGCGGAGGAGCGCGCGATAGCGTTCGCGTAACCTGTGCACAAGGCGTTTCACCGCCGCCTCCTGAAGGCCCAGCGTTTTTGCGAACTTCGCGTAGGAAACATCTTCCCGCTCAGCTGCAAGGCAACTGTTCAACACATCAAACACACGTCGACGACCGCGCTTTTCGCATTCATCGCCCAATCGCCGCAATGCGCGCTCGACCACCGTCGCCGCCCAGCGCACATCGAAAATTCTTTCCGGCGACCATTTGTCCGAGTCCTGCTCCGGGATCGACAAGTGCGATGGCGCCTCAGCCATCCAATCGTCCCATGAAACGAATTGCACGTCGCCACCACGTTTCCGGGCCTTACGCTTGTCCACGGCGTCGTGCAAGAAATTCTGCAATGCCTTGAGGACTAATGAACGGAACCGCCCCCGGCTTCGATCGGCTCGCTGCAGAAGCCGGCCTTTCAGCACCATGGCGAAAAAATCCTGGGTCAGGTCTTGGGCGTCGGGGACGGAGTGGCCCTGGCGGCAGATGAACGCGAAGACTGGCCGCCAATAGATCTTACAGAGCTCGGCAAGGGCGGCGTGCGCTTTCTCTTCGTCGCCTTGAGAATCCGTGCACGATAAGACGATGCTCCACCGGGTCGTCATGAAGCGGTCCGGGCGGCGCGCGCTGGCCTGAGATGCTTCGGATTTCACAGCCGCGGATCATCTCATTTGAACGATTGTTAGGCAAGCCCGGAATTTTCCGCCCGCTGCTTGAATACTGCGCGTTGCGGTAGATCGATTCGCGTTGGGGGACGTACTAAGCATACAAGCGAGCACTTGTTGTCGCCGGCGTATGGCAGACAAAAATGCCGCTGCCAAAATTGGCACAGCGATTCCGGACAGGATTCCACTGCGCCATCAAATTCCTGACGTGGCGGGGAAGCTTTTCAGCTTCCCCGCACAGTTCTACAGCGAGTATTTTCTCTGTTTACGATAGGTCACCGCGCCACCTCGTCAGTCATCGCAGTGTCCGGGGCCGATTGTTCCCTCATTGTATTCCGTGAGGGTATCAATCAGCTGGCTGGTTTGGCCTGGTGATAAATAGCCATTGCCAATTGGCGGCACGATCAACCCTCCGATTATTTGTCCGCGTTGATTACGGATTGCTGAACCGCTGTCGGATCCGCTCCGTTGGCTATGTTCAACTTCGCGGCAATAAGCTGGTGCGCCAGGGTGAGGAGCCCGTTGCCCTGCGCAGGACCATTGAGGATTTGAAGTAGCTGTGATCCATTGCAGCTGACGGCGCCGAGAGTCAGGCTTTGCAACGGCCAGGCGTCGGAATGATTTTTCCAGTAGCCTTACGTATACGTGCAATTTTGTCCCGGATTGCACGGCAGCGTTGCGCAGGCAATGGTATACCCCACGGGCTTGGATCACAAGAGTCTGTTTCGTTCACGCGGCAGCGGAACACATAAGCGGTGTCGCACAGGAGCGGGTCGCCCGAGCAACCGCTTCGCACACCAAAGGAGTCGAACAGTCGATCATCGCCGATCACCACCTCCATTGTTTGATTTGGTGCCAGACTGTTGGGAAAACCCGCCTGGCAAACCTCGGCTGGATCATCGGGCCATTGATTGCCGTTAGCGATAAAGTCCGCCACCGTAATCCATTCGATGACAAATCCATTCGGAGTCCCGAGCTCCCCAGCGGTGACATCAATTGCTATGTTTGAAGACGCAGATGTAGAACACGTTATAGCCGGCTTGTCTAACTGACATGGCGTCGGCGTAGGTGTAGGTGTCGGCGTTGGGGTTGGCGTCGCGGTAGGAGTGGCTGTTGGAGTCCCAGTAGCCGTTGGAGTCGGAGTAGCCGTAGGAGTCGGTGTTGCAGTTGGCGTCGCCGTCGGTGTAGGCGTTGAAGTTAGTGTAGGTGTAGGAGTCGCCGTCGGTGTTACCGTAGGAGTAGCTGTTGGCGTCGCAGTCGGAGTCGGCGTAACGGTAGCTGTCGGCGTGGGACGAGGAGGCGTGGGAGTTGGCGGTGTTGGACAATCCTTGTATTTTTTGATTGTGAATCGAACGACGTACCAAGGATCTTTTACGAACACAACCGTCCGCGTCCAGCAAAACACACATCCTTCCGGTGTAGTAAAGGTTCCGGCAAAATAAGATGAACCGTCATGCTGTTTGCTCTTGGTAATCGCTAAGCCGGGGACTCGGTCAGGCAGATGCCCAATGCCTCTGGTAGGCGACTGGCTTGCGGCCGGCGGCTAATCGCTTTCTGCGCTTTGCTCGTTGCCTTGTCTAGTGCAGTTCTTAACCCATTCCCTCTGAATTGTTCTTCGGAAAGAATGATGTTCGCGCCTACCGCCCCCTCGGAAAGGCTGCCAGTTCATCGTGTGTGAACTTGGCGATTGTAGCATCTATTTTTGCTGCAGAAACATGCTTTTGCTGCCTTTCGTTCGGTGTCTGGCTGCCTCGAGTGGCACGCAGGGCGCTAAAGCTACTACAATGGCCAATGCTGCTGCTATCTGTGTTAGAAGTTTAGTGCAATCATTCCTACGATGAATGCTGTCGTCTGAATGACATCCTCCGAAATGAGTATGTCGAACAACCACCGTATGAGCGCGATCGCGATGACGGTGATGAGGAATATCTTTATGCCAGTCACGTCTTGAAAAAAGCAAAACGCTGCAGCCTGTCGAACGTTTCAAACATGCTGAACGGAATTCAGATGAAGAACACTGCTATCCAAAAAATTCTTCGAGTCATTTGGTCCCTTCGTTGTTGGTGAGATTGTTGACACAAGACTGCACTCCCCGAAGGAAGTGCAGAATGAGTGTGAACTCTTACTCGTAGATGCCAACCGGATTGACTGTCTCACTTGATGGAGGCATCAGCGGCAGATCGGCGCAGTGGCCGGAGCCAGTGTTGCCCTTGTTGTAGTCATCAAGTGCAGTAACCAGTGCGCTCGTTGCGCTAGTCGGCAAGCTGTCAGCCAATACATTCAGATCGCCGATGAGGGCGTCTGCCGCGTCAATCGACGCTTGGATAGCGGACGGGTCTGCGCCATCCGCGATGTTCAGCTTGGCAGCAATCAACTGACGAGCCAGCGCATTCAAACCATTGCCCTTCACAGGGGTGTTCAGAATTGCGCACAGATCGGCAGTCGAATAGGTGACGTTTCCTAGCATCAGAGAATCGACAGGCCAGAAGTCATCGTTGTTGCCTTGATGACAATCACTGCTGCCGTGACTTGCCCAAAAGCCTTGCGTCACTGTGCAACCCGGTGGCGTGGGCGTAGGCGTGCCCGATGGTGTCGGGGTAGCTGTCGGCGTAGGCGTTGGCGTCGGCGTTGGCGTCGGCGTTGGCGATGGTTCATCGCAGTGCGGCACACCCGTGTTGCCTTCGTTGTATGCAGTCAGTGCTACAACGAATGACGAGACCACTGAAGGATCGAGCGTGTCTGTTCCAACTACGAGATCACCAATCAGCGCATCAGATTGACTGATGGTGCTGGCAATCGGAGCTGGGTCAGCGCCATTCGCAATGTTCAATTTCGCTGCAATCAACTGATGCGCAAGATCGATCAAACCGTTGCCTTGAACTGGCGTATTGAAGATCGCGCACAGATCGCCTTCAGAGTAACTATGGTTACCTAATTGCATTGGCAATGCGGCGGGAAGCCATTGAGCGGGATTGTTCCCTTGCGCGCAGTCGCCAGCACCATGACTCTTCCAATAACCTTGCGTGAACGTGCAGCCCGATAGGGTTGGCGTTGGTGTCGCGGTAGGAGTTGGAGTAGCAGTTGGCGTCGGCGTCGCAGTTGCCGTAGGCGTCGGAGTCGGAGTTGCGGTCGGTGTTGGTGTGGCCGTGGGCGTTGGAGTTGCCGTTGGTGTGGGTGTTGGTGTTGCCGTGGGCGTCGATGTTGCAGTGGGAGTTGGTGTTGCCGTTGGCGTTGGCGTCGCGGTTGGCGTCGGCGTAGCCGTTGGTGTCGGCGTGGGCGTGGCTGTCGGCGTTGGCGTGGCCGTGGGGGTCGGCGTTGGCCGTGGCGTGGGCGTAGGCGTTGGTGGCTTGGGTGTAGGTGTGGGCGTCGGAGTCGGCGGACGCGGCGTAGGAGTCGGTGTCGGGTCTGGCGGCGTATCGCATATCTGAATCCACATGTTCACCACGTACCAAGGGTCGTGAAAGAACGCTGTGGTGCGTTCCCAGCACAGTTTGTAACCTTGGAACTCGAACGTGCCGCTGGCCTTGCCGCTCTTGGACTGATTGATCGCAGCCATGCGAGTTACCAGCTGATAGGCACCGGCCTTCTCCGTGGCGTTCCAGTTGGAACTGCCGATTGCCCGCCTGATGTCCTGCACAGCTTTGTTGACCGCTTCGCGGTAGAAATTACCGCCGGTCTCAGAGAGAATTGAATCTCCCGACACCACCAGCTTGCCCTTGGGCGTGCGTTTCTTCAGCACGTTATGTGTTGCGTGGGCAGCCTTCTTATGGATTGGCCCGATCGGTTGGCCGAGGGCTGGGACTGCCAGCGCGGCCAACAGTATCATTACTATTCTTTTCTTTATTGGGTTCATTTTCTTGTTGGGAGAGAAGCCTATCGCGTCACACGAAAGGCAGTTGATCTTTGATTGCTTAGGTCTTTATCCGGAAACGGCGCGACCAGGTTCTCGAAAAGCGATTGTTAACTAGCCAATCTTTGCTATGTAACTCTCCCGTGGTGTTACTGAGCTAGGCGAAGCTCTTTCCAGGTAGGACCGACAACTGCTATTTCCAGGCAGTCGTCTCCCATTCCCAGTTGTTTACCTTGCGCTAAGAGCTAGGAATCACACCACTGCTTAAGCAGGTGGCACCAGTCAGTTATGCAGATGTTATTGCTGTTGCAAGCTAGGCTTGTAGACACAGTCCTACTGCGTAGACTTAGAAGTCCGATGCCGCAGCTAGACCATGTTCTAGGTCTTTATCCGGAAACGGCAGGGAGAAGTTCCCGAGAAAGATTTGCTTTCTAAAACACGACGAGATGCTTCGGCCTCGTCTGCGAGGGATGGGACGATGCCACTAAAGTTTGCCTTGCAGAAGCTCGGAGCCGACGCGTTGGGAACCTCTGGAGTTACAGGCCATTGATTTCCCAAGACCACGTAGTCGGCCAGTGTCATCCATTGGATTGAAAAGTCGGCTGGCATTCCTGATTGTCCGGCAGTGACCGCGATGGCGATATTCGATGCTGCTGATGTTTCATATGTAATCCCGATCGAATCGACGGCCGGCGCAGGGCGAGGCGTCGCGATTGAGCGCGGCGCGGGCGTCGCTCTTAACTGTCGTGTCGGTAGTGGCCGCCGAGGCGTCGGCGCGGAAAAGGCCGGCCGGTTCGTCACCAACCCGCTAAAGGTCAATATCGTTAGTAGTAGTATACCCTTAGTTTTCATTTTTTCGCTCGTAGTTCGTTCAAGGCCACCAAGGCGGAGTCGTCCCGTCTTAGGCGCGCGAACTTTTCTCACCGAGATTTAGCCGGTGCTTGATTAGCTCACTGGGGAGGAATGAGTTTCTGCCTGCCCCTTTGGTATCTTGTCACCTCCTTCTCCGGAGACGGCAGAACGGAGTTCTCAGAAAGTTAAGGTTTTTTCGGAAACCGCCGATCCATCGCATGGGCAGGCGCTCGGATGTCTTGGCTTATCCATACCGGAAACGACGGAAACTACCCGCGACCTATGAATCACCTGCCAGATCGCCGATTCCAACTACAAGTTCCCGCGGGACCACAAGTGAATCACACGTGATCGCCTGAATGTTTATCTCGATCTTTGAACGTGAGCTCGGCGATCCCCGATTTATCGAGCTCGCCCAGGCCTTCCGCAACCATACGGTCGTACTGTTCCTTGGTCGCACGCGCGAGTGGTAAATCGAGGCCCAGACTGCGCCCGAGCTCGAGAGCGATCCCGCTATCTTTGGCCGCATGCGCAGCGGAGAAAAAGCAGCTGTGCTCGCGATTCTGCATATCTTCGCCGTCGGTTTCAAGCACGCGGGAGGACGCGCCTGTCTGGGAAAAAACCTTCCTCAACAGTTCCAAATCGAGGCCGAGCGCCGCACCGAGAGCGAGTCCCTCGGCCAACCCCGCTGTGTTGATGTTCATCACCATGTTGACGAGCGCTTTTACCTTCGCGGCTTCGCCAGCCTTGCCGATAAAGCGCACCTCCGAAGCAATCTCCTTTAGAATCGGTTCCGCTTTGCGGAATGCATCTTTTGTTCCACCGCACATCAAATAAAGCTTTCCTTCGCGCGCCTGTGGAATACTCGAGGCCATGCACGCTTCGAGCGTTTCCGCCCCGGCTGGTTGCGCCAGCTTTTCAATCTCGATATGCACCTGCGGCGAGATCGTTGCGCAATTAATGAAAAGCTTGCCACGCGCGTTAATTAGCAGGTTGTCGCCGCTCCCTGAGAAGATGTTTCGCATCGCGCTGTCATCGGTCACAACAGTGAAAATCACATCAGATTCTGCCGTTACTTCCGACAAGTCTTGAGCAGCGGCGCAGCCAAGCTCAGCGGCAAGCGCAGTAGCGGTCGCGCGATTCGTGTCGTAAACCGCTGTGACGTGAAACTGTCGATCCTTCAATCTGCGCGCCATGTTCGCGCCCATGCGACCGACCCCAACAAAACCAATGTTCATGGATGAGATTTTTGATTTTTGATGGTTGAAGTTTGAGGTTGCGAGGCGGACCGTCGGGCCGACGTAAAGATAGCGGTCAGTTCGTCGGCTTCCTTTAACAGCAACGCGACCTTCTGGTGAGGAACTAATTTCCCTTCGTCAATAACCTCGAGCCAATAAAGACTCTCGTCGGCTTCCTCCGCCACAGTGCCTATCTTCGAAGCGAATTCAGCGCGCGAACGCGCTCGGCACGCAGCACGATAATTTGCGCCGACTGATGTGGCACTTCGCACCAGCTGGTTCGCAACCGCGCGCCCTCCGATCGTGTTTGGCAGATTGTTTAACAGAATGAGAATTCGCAGACCGAACTGCTTTGTCCGTTGCTTTAATTCCTTGCTCGCTGTGTTCATTCAGGAACAATCAAACCTCAAACATCAACCATCAAACGTCTTTCAAACTTTTCCGGCAAAGAATGCATTATGCTGCTTCTCTTCGCCTACCGTGGTCATCGGCCCGTGTCCCGGCCAAATGATCGTTTCATTCGGCAATGTGAGAATATTCTCGAGATTATTCTGCACCGCGTCCTGGTAGGACACATTTCCGCCGCCCATGGATCCGGCAAAAAGGGAATCGCCCACGATTGCGATAGGGCGCGCCAGGCCGGTCACGACATATGTGATTCCACCTTGAGAATGCCCCCAGGTCAGCCGCGTATTAATTTCCAGATTTCCCAGATGGAAATGCTTTCCTTCGTCGATGAGCTCCGCACCGGAGACAGGTTCGCGAGCAGGGCCAAAAACGTCCGCGCCGGTTTCCTCGCGCAGACGCGGCAGGTCCGTGACATGATCCGGGTGCGCATGGGTAAGGAGAATCAGTTGCACGTTTAATTTGTGGCGATTGGCAAATCGCAATATGTCGGTGCAATCGGCACCTGTATCGAAGACCGCCGCGGCGCGGCTCGTCGGATCCCAGACGATATAAGCGTTCACGGTCATATCGTGATAACGCGTGTTGAATTGCGCGAAACCGTCTCGTTCATCGATTCTTCGCGGACGCCACTCGCCCTTTGCCAGCTCGCAAAGCTGCTCCCCGGCAAGGCCCAGGACGGGCGCAATGCGCAGGAGTGCCTGCTCATCGACATCGCCTTCCCGTAGTTTGCGGATCGTCTGCAAGTCGGCGCCCGCTTTTTTTGCCAGTTCGGAATCGGAAATGCCCAAACCGCGTTGCGCTTTTCCGATAATATCACCAACGTTGTCTTCGAGAGGGATCATATTCTGGAATTCTATTTCTTAAACGTTAATCGGTTGTGCCTCTCGACTAACGCGCAAATCACCAATCTGATTTAGTGCCAATTTCTCCATCGACGTGGCAACACGGGCAACGGAAAATGCCGCGCCCGCTTCTTTTTCCATGGAGGTCATTGCGACATTATTAATGCCGCACGGAACGATGTGATTAAAAGGCGAAAGATCGCCGCATACGTTCAAGGCAAAGCCGTGCATGGTGATCCAATGACGAATCCCTACGCCAATGGAAGCAACCTTGCGGTCGCCAACCCAAACTCCGGTGAGCGATTCGCGCCGCGTGGCAGCGATGCCGTTTTCGGCGAGAAGATCAATGAGCAATTGTTCGAGCCAGCGCAAATATTTGTGCAAATCCTGACCGCATCGGCGCAGATCGATGATTGGATAACCCATAAGCTGCCCGGGTCCGTGATAAGTGGCCTGGCCGCCGCGGTTGATGACAAAAAGTGGATGCGGCAAATGCGCGACGCTGAGTTCGCCACTGCGAATCTGTCCCGCCGTACGGCGGGCGGACAAACTCGATCGATCCGGCGTCCGGCCGATCGTGTAAACGGGTTCGTGCTCGAGCAAAAGCAATTGATCTTCTACTGAAGAGTCGTCACGCTTCTTCAACACAATTTCTTCCTGTAACGCGAGTGCGCGTTGGAATTCCATTCGCCCAAGCCAGCGCACGCGAAGATCAACAACCGCTCCGTTCATATCTGCGTTGCTCCCGGAACGCCCAAACTCGCGACTTCCTGCGAGCGCAGGTGCGTCAGTCCGATGGCGAGCGCATCGGCGGCATCGGCGCCCGGCGTTTCCGTTAAACCGAGAAGTGCCCGCACCATGAACGCTACCTGATCTTTTCCGGCCGCGCCGCGCCCAACAGTGGATTGTTTGATTCGTTTCGGTGAATATTCAAAAATCGGTAATCCGCTTTCCGCGGCAGCCAGGATGGCGGCGCCTCGCGCGGCTCCGAGGAGAATCGCGGTCTTATGGCTTTGCACATAAATGACCGATTCGAGAGCGCAACAATCGGGTTCGTGTTCCCGAATGAGTTCTGCCAGCCGATCGCGGATCGCAACCAGACAGGACGAAGAACGCAGCGTGCTGGCGTTGTGGATCGTCCCGAAATAGACGGACTGCGGCTTGCCATTGTTTGCATCGACAATTGCGACACCGGTGTTGCGCAGAGAAGCGTCAATGGCGAGCACGCGCATCATCTCTAATCTTAAAATCGCCCGGCGCGCGTTCAACTCCGAAAGCTCGCCGCCGTACGAACTGGTAGTGTTAGCCAAACGTCACTCTAGACCGTAGGAGTAAAACGGAACGTGCCACGTGCAGATGGCCGCCTCTCCCTTCGCAAGGGAGAGGGGAGGGTGAGGGTTTGTTCCGCGCGTCCAATGTCCCGACCCCTCACCTTCATCCTCTCCCCTTATCCCAAAGGGGAGAGGCGAGAAAGGACGCACGAAGCGTCTACACCGCCTTGGCGATACTTCCCGTGGCGAGCTCTCGCGCTTTAAACACGGAATGGACAAATTCGCAAACACCCGTTTTACTCGCGGCGAAATGTCGAACGCTTTGCTTAAACGAACGTCGAATAAAGAATTAATCAGCCGCGTAAAGATCATCGTCGTAATGATCACTTTTCTTTCGAGCGCTCCTTCATCATTCGCTACGACGAAAGGTTTGAGTCAGATCGTGACGCCCGATTTGCAGCCGGTCGGGGATCTCTCATTGAGTTTGCAAATTCAGGACAAGCGGATTGCAAACCCGTATCAATTGCAAGCCGAGCTTGGTCTGACGAGATGGGCAGAGGTAGCGGTGTTTCGCGGATTCCAGCCGGACGATTGGATCTTCGGGACGGAGGTCGGATTGTTAACGAAAGAGCCTTTTCTTCTTTCCGCTGGATTCGTCAATTGGTCGCCTCACTTGAATGTAGATCCTCAACCGTACATCGAAGCCGGCTACTACACCGAGCATCACAAGCTTATTGCTGGGGCCATTCATGCCGGCTACAAGAACGAAGCAATCCTCGGCTATGCCTACGACTTCAATGAGAGGTGGCGCGTGCAGGTCGATTTCCAAAGCGGCTCTGAAAACTCTTCGACAATCGGTTTCACATGCAACGTCACACCAGACTTCCAGTTCAATCCCGCTCTCTACGTCAACAATGGTCCGAAGCACGATCTGTTCGGTTACATAGTCTTCACATACACTTTTCATGTCTGGAGTAAGGGCTGGCCACCGCGCCGCATCGGCCGTTGAGATCAATCGCCCCCATTAAAGAGAGCCAGTGACAAGGGCCGCCGGCGCAAGATATGACTAAAAAGCCTAAATCTCCGCGCAGTCGAATCAGCGCCGGTTTGGTCATGTTCCGGCGCAAAAGCGATCAAGTCGAAGTTCTTTTGGCGCATCCTGGCGGGCCACTCTTCGCCCGCAAAGATGACGGCGTGTGGACAATTCCGAAGGGCGAGGCTGCTCCGGGAGAAGATCTGCTTACACGCGCTCAGATTGAATTTGAGGAAGAGGTCGGTTTCCGCCCCGACGGTGTTCTGGACTGGATCGCGCTTGGGTGGATCAAGCAAAAAGGGGGCAAAATTGTGCATGCCTGGGCGTTCGAAGGCGATTTGCCGGAATCATTCGAGCCGAAATCAAATTTGTTTGAAATGGAATGGCCGCCGCGTTCTGGAAAGCGCAAGATGTTTCCAGAAGTCGATCAGGCGCGCTTTTTTTCTGAAGAAGTTGCGAGACGCAAAATCAAGTCGACGCAGGTGCCGTTTCTTGACCGTTTACGCGACGCGACCGAAGGTTGATCAGCCCGGCGACACCGATCCGCTTTACCCGCAGGGGACGATGTAATGATTATGAGGCCTCAGCCTGGCACGGAACTGTCTATCGGCTCCCCTTCCTGGATGAAACGGCTCTCCAGTATTTGGAACGTCGAGAATATCAAAGTTGTCCGACGCGTGATCGTCTCCGTGATCGGAGCGACTGTTTTGCTGATAGGCGTTGCACTACTGGTTTTGCCTAGTCCGGCGTTCATCGTCATTCCGATCGGGCTCGCTATTCTTGCCACCGAGTACGCGTGGGCTCGGCGTTGGCTAAAAAAAGTTCGTCGCATGGCGAGCAATGTTGTTTCCAACCGCGGCCGCGAACGTCCGATTCCCGAGGATTCCAGGGTTTAGCTTTGCGCTGGGCGGCGCCAGGGTTAATCAAGACTTGCTTGTGAGCGCCGCGACCCGTAAACCCTCTGCAATGACAATTCATAGCAGCGTGATCCGTGTTTCCCTTCGCAAGCGAGAGGAATGCTTGCCGCGCCGTAGCGAAGCGTAGGCGGGAGGTGAGGGTTGTGCTGGGCGAGGACGATTCCGTTATCGAACCGGGCGCCGTGGCGCCTTCGGCACAGACGGCTTCTTCGGAACCTGCGGATGAAATTTTCCTGGAAGGGCCGCGTTCGCGTTTAGAGGAGTTCTTTACCCTCCTGAAAGTCATGCGCGATTTTTTGCGCGGATTTCGCACGCTTCATTTTGTCGGTCCATGCGTGACCGTCTTTGGCTCGGCGAGAATCAAGCCCGGCGATCCTCATTACGAGTTGACCAGAAAAATGGGCGCAGCCATCGCGCGACTTGGTTTCACCGTGATAACCGGCGGCGGCCCTGGCATCATGGAAGCGGCAAACCGGGGCGCCAAAGAAGCCGGCGGTCGTTCGGTTGGGTGCACGATCGAGCTGGCCTCCGAGCAACCGACAAACGTTTATCTCGATCGTTGTGTGCGGATGCATTATTTCTTCGCCCGCAAAACGCTGCTGATTAAGTACTCCTACGCGTTCATCGTTATGCCGGGCGGCGCAGGCACGTTCGACGAGTTGTTCGAAGCGCTCACCCTGATTCAAACGGGAAAGATCAAAAATTTTCCGATTGTGATCATGGGAACTGATTATTGGAAGGAACTGCTCCATTTCATCGAAACAATGGCGCAGCGCGGAATGATCGCCGCCAAAGACCTAAGCCTGATCTACGCTACTGATTCAGTAGATGAAGCCATCGCGCACATTCAAAGCAAAGCCATCGAACCGTTCGGACTCAAACGCGTCCCCCGCCGGCGACGCGCTTTCCCCTGGCTCGGTGAGCAAGGCTTGTCCCACGACACCGCAGGTAGCGACGACTGACCCATTCGACTTCGCTCGGGGCAGGTTCTTAATCGTCTAAGGCTCGTACGTATCCGCCAGTTCCTTGTTTTTTAGAAATTTTCGGAAACTTCATCCCGCGATTTCCGGAGAAGAGTGTGCTACGCCGTCGGTTATCTCGACCTTATGGGCAAGATTAAAAAGCGCGGTCGGCCCCGAATACGCACCGCGGAATACTGGCGTGAGTATTACACGCAAAAACAGCGGGAATGGCGCGCCGCCCACCCGCGAATCAGAAGGGGACGAAGACGAACAAGACACGGGACAAATATTCAACGTTCGAGAAGGTAGGCGACTGTCCCACAAATAACGACTGACCACCTCACAACACGTAGGGCCGATTAACCTTAATCTCCTGGAACTAGCTGCAAAATGTTTGGAACTTCAGCCCTGCGGTTCCGTATAAGTCAGCATGGACCTGATCTCACCCCAGACACTGGTACTTCCGCTGACACGCGACCGCCTGCGGTTGGCTGGCGACACAACCAACAAGCTAAAAGCTAACCCGGAAAACAAGCACACCCACGAGTCAGCGATGATATGTTATCGCGAAGGTTGGCAGCAGGATTGCACACAAATGCTGGACCTTCTGTGAAGTGTTCGTCGCGACGAACATGAAATGTGCAGCAGTATCCGTACTGGTATCTCTTGCGCTTTTATCGCAGGCATCCGCGGTTTTGCGACCACTTTTTGCGGTCAAGCCCGGACCGCCACTTGGCGACCAAATAATTATCATAGGAGACGATTTGATTGGGGCCTCTGCGAAAGAAGCGCCACAGCTCCGAGGTAACAGGTAGGGGCGATTACCCTTAATCGCCTCCGAATTGCAGGTAGCGGCGATTGACCTCAATCGCCCAGGCGGTTCAGGCCGGCCGCGCCGTAGCGCAGCGAAGGCGGGTGAACCGCCCCTACCTACTCGATCGGCGACCGATTGCTGCAGCGCTTACGGCGCAATACGGTCCGTAAGCGTGTCGGTATGATAATCGGTGTGATCACGCAACCGGGACCAGGGACTGTCCTTCTTGGTGGTCTGCGCCACACTGTTCTTCTCACCAGTGGCAAAGTCGTCCCATGAATTGTAGCGAGCGATGGTTAGGAACGTCCAGGGACCGCCTTCCAAGTGTTGCATCAATACGTTGCCCGCACTTGTGTCATTTGCTCCGGGCGCTTCACTGAGCGCTTTTTCCAATTGCTCACGATGACCGGCAGCAGCGCGATAGTAAGAGACAGAATAAACCGAGCCTGAACCCTTCGATGCTGAGTCGCCGTCAATACCCATGGCTTTGGTGAACTCTTCCCAGGACGGACCGTTCACAAAAGTATCGTTGTGCCACGCGCTCAGGTCACGTTTGTCTGGAGGCACGGCAGTGCCAGCAGCTTCCACGGTCGCTTTTGGGCCTAGATGTGTAATCATAACATAATCCCAGGCGTCGCCATCTTGATGACGCAAAACAACGAAGTGATTAGGCATCGGATTGTTAGGATCGGGCGTCTTGAGCCAATCGCCTAATTGAGTGGCTTTGCCGAGAGCGGCCTTGGTGAAATGGACATGATAAATGTCGGTCCGTTTGCCAGCGCCGGCGGGCGCCGCACTCTTTTCAGGAGACTTTGATGTTCCCTGCGCATGAAGGACTGTAAGCGGCAACAGGTTAAATAGCGTGATGGCGATGATACTTGTCAATGATTTCATAGTTATTTCTGTTTCTGATAATAGGTTGGATCGAAGATTAGAGAAAATCGGACTTTAGCCGTACATGCGGCTGTAGGCCGGGGCTCACCGAATCGCCCCTACCTTTGGCCGCTAGCGACCGTTTGCGGCGCAGACCTGTTCAATTCCACTTTGTCGTTCACTTTTTGAATGAGCGCTCTTTCCTCTTTTAGTTCTCCTCGGAGGACATCGATTTCTTTTTGTTGTTCCTGAACCGTCCGGTGCTCTTTGAGGAACTCGTTGAGCAACATGGCGTTCACTGCTTCATAGCGAACGCTGTAGATTTTTCCTTCTGCGTCGCGAACCACGAGATCGGGATTCACCTTCTCTACATCCTCAGCGACGAGGCCGAATTGCGGGGTGTGCTCGGCATCGATTTCTTTCTTGTAATGGAAGGTGACTGGTTTGAGCCTCAGGATCGCTTCGCTGGCCTTGTCCATCGGCCTGATCTCGTCCTTGAAACGCTGCGAGGACGGCTTCGTACCAAGGCGACCGTTGGAATCTACAAGAACTCCGACGCCTCTCGGGATAGTTACTCCATTGATGCCCGCGATATAGGTGGCGGTGTGGGCGGGGAACACAAAACCGTGACTAACGGTTTCGACCTGCATGCCGATACGGATGGTATTGGACTCCGCAGCGACACCGATGTTGTCGACGTCGATATTGTTGTCGCCTGCGGTGAGATTCCAGCCGGCGCCAAACCCCAGCGCAGTGTTATCGTTGCCAGTTGTGTTGCCAGAGAGCGAAGCCCATCCACAGGCCGTGTTGAAATTGCCGGTTGTATTTTCCTGGAGCGCTCCGAAACCGGTGGCCGTGTTGCGCGCCCCGCTGGTATTGAAATACATGGACTGAAAACCAGTCGCAGTGTTCCGGTGACCCGTCGTGTTGGTATAAAGCGCGGAACCTCCTGTTGCGACGTTTATCTCGCCGCTAATGTTGCTAAAGAGCGACTCAAACCCGGTGGCCGTGTTGAAGCCGCCGGTCTCGTTGCTATTGAGCGCACGTACACCGCTTGCCGTGTTTGCTACGCCGATTGTGTTGCTATAGAGCGCGTCAGTACCATGGGCGGCATTTTCGTAGCCAGTTGTGTTGCTGTAGAGCGCCCCACTTCCGCTGGCCGTGTTGTAGTTGCCGGTTTGATTTTGCCAGAGCGCAAAGCGCCCCATCGCCGTGTTGCCGTCGCCGACTGTATTGTAAGCCAGTGCTTCAGTACCGGTGGCCGTGTTGTCGATGCCGGTGGTGTTGCTCGAGAGCGCAGCAGCACCGGTGGCCGTGTTCCAGTTGCCCGTGTTGTTGCTAACCAGCGCATTGAGACCAGTGGCGGTGTTGCTGACGCCGGTCGTATTTGCCTGGAGCGCAACAACGCCGATCGCCGTGTTGCCATTGCCTGTGGTGCTGCTTTCGAGAGCCCTATCACCCACGGCTGTGTTGTTCTCGCCGGTTGTGTTGCTATAGAGCGCGTGAAAACCCAGGCCTGTGTTTTGGATGCCGGATGTGAGGCTAAAGAGCGCATCCTCGCCTTCGGCGGTGTTTGCGTTTGGATAGCCGCCGTCTGGTGCCGGGGTCACCGCGTGCGCCGTCGGCGAGAGTGCAAGCCACGCGAACGCGAAAACCGCGACCGCGAGATAGACAATATTCGTTATTGTTTTCATGTGTTTTTTCCTTTCATCATTCTTCTCCAGAATTTTCGGGCCGAAGTTTGGAAGAAATCTTCCGGGATCGGCAAAATCCTGAGGGTAGTCCGGCATCAGAACCGCGAGAATAGTGCGCTTAAGGCAGGTCGCGCTATAGGACCATAGTCTATTAAACTTTAGTATAATACCCGCCTACAGCGGCCCATCGTTGAGAGACCGCGGATTACGCGGATACGACGGATCTGATCTTCAAACAGAAGGAAACGAAGGTAGCGAAGACTTCTTAACCACAAATGAACACGAATTCACACGAATTAAGAAGGGAAGAACAATTTGTGAGAAGTTGGTGTCGATTCGTGTCTATTCGTGGTTAGTTAGATTTCCGCGCGAGCGAGGGCGCCGATTTTTTCGAAGTGGGGGATTGCCTCGGAGCGGATGGCGCCTGTCATTATCTGAGCGCTAACTCTCAGGTCTCAACCAAAGACCCTGAACCGTCCGCCAGCGACATCGCACGGATGGTTGATCGCCTCTTGTTCGAGGTCTCATTCGCGGATAGATTGTGAACATGAGTCGCGTGCAAGAGATCAAAGCGGCCATTGAGCAGCTCACCCCGGAGGAGCGCTGCGAACTGGCCGCTCTGCTGAACCCGGTCGAGGAGGACGATTGGGACCGGCAGATGAAAAAGGACGCTGAACCGGGAAAAAAATTGCATCGGATCATGGAAGCGGCCAACAAGGAATATGAGCAGGGTAAGAGCCTGCCGTTCCCCAAACCCGCGGAGTGAAGTCCAAGGCGTCCCGCGAATTTTGGAGACTGTTCCACGGTCTCCCGCTCAAGATTCAAAGGTTGGCTTACAAGAATTACTTGCTCTGGCAACACGATCCGCGGCACCCCTCCTTGCACTTTAGACCGATCAAATCCAGGCAATGGTCAGTGCGAGTGGGTGATCATTACCGCGCTATCGGTCGTTTCGTCGAGACTGACACTTTCCTTTGGACTTGGATCGGGACTCATGAGGATTACAACAAACTCTGAACGAAACCCGGCCGGGAGTCAGCGAAATGAGCGGTCCCAAGCAGGCAAAACAACAAAATGATCCTTATCGAGAGCATTTAGTTTCTGCACAGAAAGCCGTTGGCATTAGAACCGCGAGAATAGTCTGCTCAAGGCAGGCCCCGCTATTGGACCTTAGGCTATTAAACTTTAGTATAATACGGAAAGGCCATTGAACGTTGTAGCCCGTGCGTCATTTGGGCCCCCGTTCACATCATTGGTCATTGCTGTGTGGAAAACAAAGAAGGCAGAATCCACCTCATACGAAGTACTGGGAAATCGACGCCGATAACCTCAGCAAAGTGGATTGCAGTTGAGGCTGTGTCTTATCCGTGGTTGCCGCGAAGAAACAGGGCAACGAACTGCGAGGGACCAGGAATTACACGGGGACTTAACCTGGCGCGGTGTAACATGAATCAGCACGGTGTTCCAATAACCGCCTCTCCGCACCGGTGAGTGCTCGCAGTTGCTGCCAAAGGTTTTCATGTACTTTTTCTGAGATTGTGTTTCGAATCGTGCCGAGAATAGTCTCTTTAAGGCAGGCCGCGCTATAGGACCTTAGTCTATTAAACTTTAGTATAATGCGGAAAGGCCAGTGAACGTTGTAGCACGTGCGTCATTTGGGCCCCGTTCACATCAGTTTGTTATTGCCGTGTATAGCTTAGTCTTGAGAAGGCGGTTTACTCGGCCTGCTTCGTCTTGGCTGCTATAGCTTCCGGCGTGTAGGCTGGCGCAATCGCAGCCGGGCATCTCGCCGACCTTGCATAAGAACAGGTCATATTCGAGGCAGAAGTGCCAGCCCGCCTTGCACTCCGCCCCGGTCAATCGCGCGTCATCATGCATGATCGTGTGCCATCGTTCTGCTGTCATGACGCAATCCAGTTGAACAACGCTTGGTAGCGCTGCGTGATCGTCATGTGCGCGTAGGCGTGTGGCCGGAAGCGCGTTCTACTCCACGGTGTGGTCGTTGGATGTGACCGTTCTTGTTTCGGCCTT
>QHPC01000186.1 GCA_003218915.1 Verrucomicrobiota bacterium | reverse complement strand
AGCGTCTTTTGCTTCTCACGAAACTGGCTCGGCTCGGGATACTTCGCTGTCCTCGTCGTGTTCCTGGTTTTTTTTGGAGAAGACTTTGCCTTTATTCCCGGCTTGCTGCAGGGCGAAAAACGCCACTGGTCCCTCATGTATTTTAGCCATCCCACAGTTCTTTCACTCTTTTGGATCAATCCAATGCTTCCGGGAGTGGGGCTTCTCTTTGCCGGGTTGTTTTGTCTGCAACGTTACCTGCGGGAGCCCGGCGGAGCGTGGCTTCTCCTTTCCGCGCTGTTATTGGTTGCGTTGATAGAGGTGAAGGTATTTACGGCGGCGCACATAATGTGCAGCCTGGGATTTGCAGCCGTTGTTTATCTTCTTCTCTTTCGGAATGCGGACTTGTTCAAAGTCGCGGCGTTGACTGCTGCCCTGGCGGCGCCGCTGGTTCTGTCAGTTTATCTGGGAAACAAAAGTGGCGCAGACTGGGTCACGGCCTTCGACCCGTTGCTCGGGGTCTCCCACATGGTGGAAGTGCTTGGGATGAAAAACCGGTTGACTGGCGTGGTTGCTTTCACAGGGATCGCCTTGCCGATTTATCTCGTCGGCTGCCTTGGCCTGCGCGTGATTGGCGTGCCCGTGATTTTCAGAGCGATATTTCGTCCGGACCGGCAATCCGGTTTGCGGTTCGTTCTGGCCCTTTTCGTGGTGATCGGCGTGTTAATCACACTGACATACCGCATCGTGCCCGCCGGATTCGCACTCTTCCCGAACAACAGCGGGTGGTTTTTTGCCCAAAGTAAATACGTCGCATGGATCTTCGCGGTTGAAGTTCTTCAAACTTTGTATCAGCGCGTCGTTGTGCGAGGCATGCGGCCCCCGCTCGCCGCAGCGGGGATCACAGCCGCCGCAGTCGCGCTGAGTGTACCTGCAACGGTGCAGTACTTCGCACTGGAGAGCGATCGCTACCGCCTCTGGGAAAAGCCATTGGGGAAGGAGTTGAAAAGCTATAGCCTGGAAACCCTGAGCGTCATCGACTTCCTGACGAAGGATGCGCAGCCCGGAGACGTCGTGTTGCCAGGGGACAACCTGCTCGCGCCTATCCTTGCACTGACAAAATGCCGGGTGCCGCTCGGCGATTTCTCTCAGTTCGCTGTGGCGCAGAGCGACTACTCGCAAAGGCAGACGGCAGAGAAGGAATTTTGGCGAGCTTGGCGGCTGGGAAAGGTCCGAGGCAAGTTTTTACGAGAGGTTGGAGTCCGCTACGTCACTGTGAGCAAGCGAACGGAAGGTATCCCCGCAAAAATCCCCGCCGCTCTCTCCAAAGTGTTTGAAAATTCCGAGTTCGCGGTATTCGAAGTGCGCCGTAAGGGCCTAACCGGAACAGCCCCGAAACGGTAGCGGTTTACATGGCCAGACGGCTTTGTTCTCTTGCAGCTTATTCTTTGCTTACCACGCTTTCCAACATTGTGTTCCAGGTGAGCGGCTTGTTCTGGAACCAAGCCGTATCAAACTTCGGCGCCGCAAACAGCGCCCAAGTCTGCCGTGGGTGACGCCAATCCAGGATTTCGAATCGCAGTTCCGCCTGTGTTGCTACCTTTCTCAGCGTGTCAGGCTTGTAACTGACGCAGCCAGGATAAACCCAACCTGTTTTAGTGTTGTCCGTCTCGCTGGGGAAAAAAGTTGCTATCAACGCTCCGCTCGGTGTGAGGGTGTGGGCGATGAAAGAGATCCACTGGGTAATCAGGTCAAGCCCACAGTGACTGAAGATGGACTGTGCAACAGCGAAATCGAAACGGTCTTTCATCTCATTGAGCATCGCGGGAGAATCGGTAAAGAAGAACCTTGGGCGTTTGATCTGCAGTAGCGTCTCGCCGACCTCATTTCGAACTCCCTCGCGAACCAGCCATTCGTTAGGCTCGATTCCAACGTACTTCTCCTTGTTGAGATACGGGATTAGCAATCTACCGATACGAAGTGAGCCGCATCCCAGGTCCAGCAGCGAGTGGTGCTGGCGAAGGCCAAGGGTGGTTAGAAGATTGAAAGTCATTGCGGCAACCAGGTCGTAACGATCTGGCGGTCCAACATATGCCCGGTAATGAGGGTCGCCGGGCTTCAATCCAATGCCTAAGTCATCCGACTTATCATTCGATCCGGGAGGATCGTTACCGCGACGAAATACATCCGGAGTTGATGCTATGGCTGGAACAAAAAAATTGCTCACCGCGTCAGCAGGATTCTCAGGAAAACTCGCTACGCCTTTCGACTTATCGAACTGGTAAATCCTTTTCCTGGGTCGTTCCTGGTAGGGAAACGAACGCAAACGATCGCCTTCTAAAGCCTCGCGCGCTCCCAAAATCTCGCACCTGGCCGTCGCCAGCGCATTAAGCTCTGCTCGAACATCGTCGGCTTCGGCGGCGCGATTGCAAAGCTCGTCTGGGTCCGCGCGGAGATTAAATAATTGTTCACGTCCGCCATTGGCCATAAAAATATATTTCCATTCATCCTTCACGACCACTACCTTGAAAAACTCCGAGCCAGGCAGTTCAGCCATGCCTACCAGAAAAGGGCGCGGGGGAAAGTCGCCACGCAGGATGCCGAGCAAATCGGCGCCTTCGCGCAGTTCGCAATGGCCTGCGGCTTCGGTGGCAATGCCAAACAAATCCGCCAGGCTAACTAATTCCTCCCGTTTCTCACCCATCGGCAATTGAGCAGGCCAGCTAAGTAGAAACGGGATCCGACAAGAACCTTCGAAAAAGTTCTGTTTTTGCCAGCCATGGTGATCGCCAAGGAGATCACCATGATCGGAAAAGAAGCAGATCACGGTATTCTCCGAGTTCTGATTTGACTCGACCGCATCAAGGATTTTGCCGATGCAGGAGTCGATATACGAAATCTCTCCGTAATAGCGCGCTTTGATAATCCTGGCCAAGGCTGGGTTAATCGCATCAGCCCAAATTGCGTATCGCATGAAGGGGATTTCCTCATCCATGTGATCGGTCTTAATATCGCCGGCTACTGGATCGACCATGCGATCAGGGTCGTACATCCGGTTGAATGGAATCGGCGGGGCCAGCGGCGGATGCGGTCCGACAAAAGATATAAAGCCGAAGTATGGGCGATCAAAGTTGCCTCCGGCAATCTGCTCCACTGCGCGATCAGCCGCCCACCGCTCAACTCCCAGCTCAGGTGGCAATGGGCTCCTTTGTGGAACGTAATACATCTCGGTCCGTTCCCCCATGAGGTGTTCGAGAAAGTTATACTCCGGGTGTTCCCGCGCGAGCCAGGAAGCGTAGCTGTCGTGTTGGCGTGTGGTTCGGTCGTAGGTTTCTTCGCTGCGCAGGCAAGTTTCATAACCAAGGTCTTCGTCTGGAGGAGCGGTGTGAAATTTGCCTATGCCAAACGTTCTGTAGCCCAAACTGGACATGGTGCGACCCAGGTATGGGCCGCAGCGGCGCTCCATTTCTGCCGGCTGACCGGCAACCGGTCTCGGCCGCGCATTACTGAAGACCCGGGTTGTAGGCGGCTCACAACCGGTTCGAATCGTATACCGAGCGGCAACGCACACCGGACAGGTCGAGTAAGCTCGCGAAAACGTTAGACCGCGTCGCACCAGTCGATCCAAATTGGGGGTGTAGATATTTGGATTGCCTAGCGCGGCGATAGTATCAAACCGCTGTTGATCTGTCATGATGAACAGAATATTGGGACGATTTGAAGACATTGTTTCTCAGAATGGATGTCGAAGCGGGATTACCCGCAGAAGGAAGAGTAAGAAAAGAGACCGCGTTCGCAATATCACCGCTGGAGCGCTTCCCTCATAAGATAAATATAGTTCAGGTTCGACAAAATCTTCTGCATCGGCTCGTCGAGCACTTTAGCTGAACCGTTATCCATCAGAATGATCTCACAGTCGCCGATGAAAATGTCGCGCTCATATGGGGAAGAATCGATTGCAACGTGTTTTGGATTTGCGCGGCTATTTCATAGCAAACCATTACAACCGAAAGCTTCGGAACCGGCTCGGATCTGGTCATGGCTCGTTAGACGTCGAAAAATGATCTGTCGCATGGCGGCATCACCCTTGACAATCAATTCAAGTATCGTACTCCCGGTGGATATCAACACCGACCACCAGTCGAAGCCGGCGTCACCCGGAAAGCTTGACCGATTTGTTGGAGTCTCGTCCACCGCGGAGAGCCTTTGTTTGCCGTGAATCAACAGCGCGATCAACGAATCCGCGTGCTGGTGGTCTACGGCACCCGGCCTGAGGCGATCAAGATGGCTCCGGTAGTAGCTGCTCTGCGCGCTCGCGCGAAGTGCTTCGAACCAATCGTCTGCACCACGGCGCAGCATCGTGAGTTGATAGACCAAGTCCAGGAATTGTTCGGCCTGGCTCCCGATCTCGACCTCAACCTGATGACGCCGGACCAGAGCTTGAACGATCTGACCGCCCGAGTCATCACGGCACTGGACGGCGTTCTCGAGCGCGTGCGACCCGACTGGTTACTGGTGCAAGGTGACACCACCACAGCCATGGGAGCGGCGTTGACAGCATTCCATCACCGCATTCAGGTTGGACACGTCGAGGCTGGACTTCGCACGGGGGACCTCACACGACCTTTTCCCGAGGAGGCCAACCGTCGCCTGATCGACATCGTGGCCAAAGCTCTCTTCGCGCCCACAGCCCGAGCGCGCGACGCGCTGCTGGCGGAAGGCGCCGATCCCGATCGTCTGTTTCTCACGGGCAACACTATAGTTGACGCCCTGCAATCTGTCGCCGCCACGTTGGGCGACACATGTCGCCACGATGAGGTCCTGGTTACGGTGCATCGGCGCGAGAGCTTTGGCGAACCGATCCGCCGGATCTGCTTCGCTGTGGCCAAGCTGGCCGAACGTTTTCCGCAGTTGCGGTGGATCTACCCGGTGCACCACAATCCGCGTGTGCGCGACCCTGCGCAGCTGATCTTGGGAAGAATTCCGAACGTCGAACTGCACGATCCCTTTGATTACCCAGAGCTGCTGCGTTACCTGAAACGCGCTCGCATTGTGTTAACGGACAGCGGCGGCATCCAGGAAGAGGCGCCTGCGTTCGGGACACCGGTGTTGGTTCTTCGAGAGAAGACCGAACGCCCCGAGGGTGTCGAGGCAGGCGTTGCGCGCCTGATCGGAGTCGAGCCAGAAGCGATCATAACCGCCGTTTCGGAGGTGCTGACCGATAATGCTGTATATGAGTCGATGGCGACCGCCATCAACCCTTACGGTGACGGACAGGCCGCTGCGCGCATCGCCGCGGTGCTTGCGGGAGAAGGTTTCGAGCCGTTCGAGGCGACGACCATCCCAAACATGAATCTTGCCCGTGCCGCAGGTTAGGGCGTGCTCCGGGAAGGG
>QHPC01000185.1 GCA_003218915.1 Verrucomicrobiota bacterium | reverse complement strand
GCAGCGTTGCCATTTGGGCGCGACTTTCGATTTGGAATACGCCGATCGTGTCGGCCTTTTGCATGATTTCGAACGTCTTCTTGTCGTTTGTCGGAATGTGCGCCAGATCGAGTGGCCGGCCGCGTTCACGGCATAATTCAAACGCGTCCTGCATCACCGACATCATGCCCAGGCCTAACAAATCCACCTTCACGATGCCGAGATCTTCGCAGTCGTCCTTGTCCCATTGGGCAACGACACGCCCCGGCATTGAGGCGTTTTCCAGCGGCACAAACGAACTGAGCTTGTTCTGACAGATAATCATGCCACCGGAATGCTGGCCGAGGTGTCGCGGCAATCCATAAATCGCGCGATAGAGTCTGATGAATGCCGGCATCCGCGGATGGTTTTTCGGCAAGCCAGCCTGCTCGATCTGCGATTCGAGCTCGAGCGTGTGCGGGAAATCGCCACTCGCAAACAGATGGGAAAAACGATCGATGATGCTCGGCGCAAAATTGAGTGCTTTGCCAATTTCGCGAGCCGCGCTGCGTCCGCGATACGTGATCACGTTCGCTGTCATCGCGGCGCCGTGTTTGCCATAGCGGTGATAAATTTCCTGGATCACTGCTTCGCGGCGCTCGCCGCTGGGAAGATCCAGATCGATGTCAGGCCAGCCTTTGCGGCTCTCGTTTAGGAATCGTTCGAACACGAGATGATTTTCCACCGGATCGACCGGCGTGATTCCCAGGCAATAACAAACCGCGCTGTTCGCGGCGCTGCCCCGGCCCTGGACCATGATGTTGTGTTCGCGACAAAAATTGATGATGTCCCAAACAATCAAAAAATAGCCGGGAAAACCGAGTTTCGTGATGAGCGCCAGTTCTTCTTCGAGCTGACGTTTCACTTTCGTGCTAATCGCAGCGTAACGTTGTTGCGCACCGAACCAGACGATGGTGCGTAAGAATGAATCCATGGTGTGACCAGCGGGCACCGGATACTCTGGAAATTCGTACCCGAGATTTTCCAGTGAAAACATGAGCCGCTCAGCCAGGCGCGACGTGTTTTCAATTGCTTCCGGCAAATCCGCGAAAATTGCTCGCATTTGCCGATCGCTCTTCAGATGGCGCTCGGCGTTTTGGGCCAGCAATTTTCCGGCAGCATCCAGATGTGTGTGCTCGCGGATGCAGGTGAAAACATCAAGCACTTCGCGTCCGTACGGCTTCGCGTATTTCACCCCGTTTGTTGCGAGGAGCGGTAATCGATATGCGCGCGAAACATCGATCAGATCGCGATTGATGCGGTCTTCACCCCGAATGAAATGCCGCTGGATTTCTACGAAAACATTTTCGCGGCCAAAAGTGTCGATTAGAAATCGAACGCGATCTTCTGCATTCCGGGGAGCACAGGCTGCCAGCCTGTTGTTTGCGGCAGCCTGCCGCAAACCCGGAACGAAACGCCGTGCTCGTGGAGAAATTGCGTCCGGCAAGCTGCTGGACGCTACAGGCTGGCAGCCTGTGCTCCCCGATCCAAAGAGCGCCACCAGCCCTTTCGCAAATTGCGACAGCTCGTTCCATCGCACCGCGCATTTGCCTTTTTCGCTGCGCAGATGCGCCTGGGTTAGTAGTTCGCACAAATTTTTGTAACCGGTGCGATTTTCGACCAGCACTGGTAGAACACTGCCGTCGTCGATCGACAATTCGCAGCCAACGATTGGTCGTACCTTGTGCTCGCGCGCGGTGACGGAAAATCGTTGCGCGCCATAAACGCCGTTGCGATCGAGCAACGCCATCGCCGGCATTTTCATCTCGGCGGCTGTTTCAGCTAATTGCTCCGGGAACGAACCCCCGCGCAAAAAACTGAACGCGCTGCACGCGTGAAGTTCGACGTAGCTCATCGCCATTCCGAGCGAAGTCGAGGAATCCCGTTGCGAAAGCTTAAGACTATTTCGCGGGACCCTTCGACTTCGCTGCGCTCCGCTTAGGATGACTTCGAATTGTCAGTCATAAATCCCATCAATTCTCCAAGTTGCCTCCCCTGTCGCGCCGTAATTCGATGAAGGCGGAGATTCGTGACACCGAACCAGTGCTCCATCTTCCAGTTGCAAATCCCATTCCGCGTACGCCCACGATTTTTCGTCCCACCAGTTTCCGGAAATCAAAAATGGACCCCGTAGATCGATGATTTTACCGCGGACATCTGCGCCGCGAACGTGCAAGGGGTGGTCTTCATGCAACAGGACGGATGCAGATACACTTGGCCGAAATCGGCGCAGCGCTAGGCGTAATGTATGGAGGGGCGAGCTCCCGCGAGCCTTGGGATGCGCCTCCGGCGTCGCAGAGCTCCGCCCTCCATTCCCAGCCGTGGAAGTCCAATTCCACACAAACGCTTCCATCCGAAATGCATCCGGCCGATGCGTCTCTTCCAAAATCGGAGTACCGACTCGATCAGCGCTTAGAAGAGCGATCAAACGTGCAAGGGTTTCTGAGAGTTGCTGTGGATTGCGTAATGTTGTTTCAAATAATCCGAATTGTTCTCTGGCAGGCTTGATCGGGTGCGCGCTCAACGCGACCGCAACAATCGGATGCTCGGATTTAAAATTTTCCAAATGCGTATGCAACATTCGGAAGAGAAGATCGACATTGTTGGTGGGCTGCGGAATTTTGAAAATGCGCTCGTAAATTTGTTTATCCCTGAACGTGATCCGCAGGGTCAGTTCTTTTGCGACGAGATAAATTCCGCTCAACTGAACGGCGAGTTGCTCCAAAAACCGGCGAAGCATGAAGAGAAGCGGCTCAGCGGTTTCAATTTCGTTTTCAAATTCGAAGCTCTCCTCAAACGACTCCGGCGGCCGGATTAATTTAAGTACTCGATTCGATTGACCATTAGCACGTTCCCACATTCGGACTGCTTCAGGGCCAAGTCGCGCCCCCAGCTGCTCCCTATCCAGGACGGCAAACTGCCCAAGCGTATGAATTCCCCACTTATGCAGGATGATCAGAATTTGGCGGATCTGGATCTGCCGATCTCTTGCTGCAGAGGAATTTGACGAATCAGGGCCCTCCATGCGCCCAAATTAAGCGGTCCGAGAGATATGTTCAAGTGAACATTTGCCACTCCTGCTTAGATAATTTCCACCGGACATTTCGGTAACGCTTGCAGGAAGGCGCGACCGTACGGTCTGGTCACGATACGATTGTCGAGGATGACGATAATGCCGCGGTCGCTCTTTGTTCGGATTAAGCGCCCTACCCCTTGTCGCAGCTTCAGGATCGCTTCCGGTAGCGAATATTCAGTGAACGGATCGCCGCCCCGCTCTTCGATCAATTCGAGTTTCGCTTCGATGAGTGGATGATCAGGCACGGCAAAGGGCAGACGCGTAATGATCACATTCGAAAGCGCCTCGCCAGGGACATCAACGCCCATCCAAAAACTGTCGGTGCCAAAAAGAACGCTGCGCGGCATGCTCTTGAATTGATCAAGAAGTTTTCCACGCGGCGCGCCGCTGCCCTGCACTAAGAGATTGAATTTCTTTTGCGAAAAGAATTGCTCCATTCGCTCGGCCACCTGCTGCATCCCGCGATAACTCGTGAAAAGGACGAACGCGCGACCGTCGGTCTTCTCGACAAAATGCGCCACCCAATGTTCCAGCGCTTGCTCATATTGAGCGTCGCGCGGATCGGGCATTTTCTTGACGATGAACATCTTCATCTGTTTCTGGAAATCGAACGGTCCGCCTAGCAATGCCGGCTCGGCTTCCTCCGCGCCGATGCGTTGCCGGAAATAAGCAAGATCCTTGCGACCCACTGAGAGTGTCGCGCTGGTCATAATGCACGAACAATTGTCGCGAAAAATCATTCGACGCAGGACGGGCGCAACATCGATCGGCGCGGCGTTAAGGGTGAGAAATTGTGCCGTTTTTCCCGTGCGCTCGACCCAGTACACATGCTCGCGAGCGCTTTGCTCCAAGAAATCACCGATACCTTTCCTCGTGTCACGAATTCGTCTGCCGTATTCCTGTAGTTCCGCTTTTAGAAACTCGTCGTCAGTTCGTTTTACGACCTCGGCTATCCGGGCGTGCAAGGTTGTCAGGCGACCGGTGATTGTGTCGCGAACAAGATCTGCCTCACGCACACGAAATTCGCGGCCTTTCTTGAAATCGCATTTCGATTCAACCGCAGCGAAAAACTTCTCCGCGTCTTCGACCAGCTCTGCCGCAAGCCGTACGCCCTCGGCATCGCGCGTCACGGTGAAAAGGCCCTTGCGCGTGCGGGCATTGTAGAGTCGCTGGATTGTCGATCTCAGCCCGTACTGCGAGATGTTCATGCCGATCTGCCGCGATGCGACCCGCTCGACCGTGTGCGCTTCATCCAAAATGAGGAAATCATTCGGAAAAATGAAGCCGCTCTCGCGTTCTTGCTGTACCTCCGGACTGATCAAAAGAATGAACAGGAGCGTATGATTGACCACCAATACGTCGGCCGCTAGCAGACGTTTCCGCGCTTGCTGATAAAAACAGCGTTGATCCTGGCCACAGGTTTTCTGTGTGCAGATATGCGCTTCGCTGCAGACCTGTATCCACACTTTGGGATCGGGCTCGACCGATAGATCGCTGAGCGAACCGTCGCGCGTTGTGCGTGCCCATTCCGCCAGCCTCTTCACCTCATTTTGCTCCGGCCCGGTGAAAAGTTCATTGGCTTGTTGTAGCGCGCGTTCCAATCGTCGCGGACAAAGATAATTTTGGCGCCCCTTCATCAACGCGGCATCGAACTCGACGGGCAGAATCTTTTTCAGAATAGGGATATCTTTGTAAAGAAGTTGCTCCTGGAGATTAATCGTGTGCGTCGAGACGATTGCCTTTTTGTGCTCCTCGATCGCCAGTAAAATTGCCGGCGCGAGATAAGCCAGGGATTTACCTACACCAGTTCCCGCTTCGACTACCAAATGGCGCTCTTCCTCCAGCGCGTGGGCGACAGCGACGGCCATTTCCTGCTGTTGTGGACGAAACTCGAAGTTCTTTGCTTTCGACAGCGGGCCGTTCACCGAAAAAAAATCGCGGACACGTTCGACAAAATCACTGCCCAAGCTGTCCTTCAGTGCGATCATGACGGGCAACAAGAAATGACGAAGCACCCGCCTTCGCTCAGCTCCGGCGTGGCAGGCGAATGACGAATGACGAAAGGAGCCCCCGCCTTCGCACAGCTACGGCGCGGCAAGCAAAGCCCCAAGGACGAAGAACCGACATCGCCGTGCTCGGTCATTTGATCATTCGTCATTCCTTCGGCCTTCGTCATTGGGAATTTGTCATTCTTTTCTCTTGTGATTTGGCGTGGGCTACTGATTTGAGTACGGTAATTGGGACGGGACCATTTAAATCGCAATGAAACTCCTCGACCGATACGTCATTCGCAATTTCTTGCAGGTTTATCTTTACTGCATCGCGGGGTTCATCTCCATCTGG
>QHPC01000379.1 GCA_003218915.1 Verrucomicrobiota bacterium | reverse complement strand
CAGACTCATCACCGCGATGCTCGTCCGCACCCACGCAAGGAATGTGCGCTCATTGGCAAGAATCTCGGACTCGATCTTGTCCGGATGGAGCCGCCCTCTTTGGCCGTGGGACCTTGCCGCCTCGGGAGTCGTGGGCATCCATCATCAAATTCGTTTCGTGAATCACGGACGGACTTGTGCGCACTGTCGCAGAGAGATGTTAACTCGGGCTTTCTGCGATCTCAACGCTGCGTCAGCTTCCTTTCTCTGTTGCGTTCCGAGGACCGGTCACGCGCCTTGTTCGCGGTCATCTTTGATAAGCTACCGTGCCTTTTCTCCGGTCGACTTTCTCGGGTTGTCACTGTCCCCCAGACGCGACAAATGTTTTTCCAGCGATAGAATCTTTAGATATGAATGCATTCTGGAACTTTCTTGAAACATTGCTCGGTTTGAGTGCCGAACCGAGAGATTTGACTTTCGTTCAAATCTCTTTGCGTGGGATCATCGTCTTCCTTGCGACCTTGATCATGATACGGCTGGGGCATAAGCGCTCCCTCGCGCGCAAAACCTCGTTCGACGCCGTTCTGCTCGTCATTCTCGCCTCAGTCCTTTCACGCGCCATCAACGGCTCGTCGGCTTTTTTCGCCACACTCGGCGGGGGCGTGGTTCTGGTACTACTCCATCGGCTCTTCGCCTACCTGGCATACCATTCACATCGATTTGGAATTTTGGTCAAAGGCTCGCCGGACACGATCGTGCGCGACGGTGAATGCGACGTTGCCATGATGCGCCGAAATCATGTCTCAATGCACGATTTGGACGAAGATATGCGCCTCGACGCCCACATCAACGACCTTTCGAGAGTGCGACTCGCACGCGTGGAACGCAGCGGCGACATCAGTTTTATCAAAAAAGACGGATAACGGACAGGCTATCCCTGAGCGAAATCGAATAGGCGTCATGCGCAAAAAACTTTGCCTGGTCGGTCGAGGTTTCAGCGAAAACCTGGGCAGCGTTCTCGCGCCCCATGATTGGGCATCGGGGCGAAGATTTTAAAAATCTTTATCGCGCGGTCCATCCAAAGCTTCAGACATTGTTCGGAACAAAGCAGCCGGTGTTTCTTTCCACCTCCTCTGCGTGGGGAGTGATGGAAGCGTCAATGCGAAATCTGGTTGGGCGCGGCGTACTGAATTGCATGTGCGGCGCGTTCTCCGACAATTGGTTTGATGTCGCGAAACGCTGCGGAAAAAATGCAGAGACGCTCCAAGTCGATTGGGGGAAACATATCGATCAGACGGTGGTCAATCGACAACTGGCGACGGGAAAATTCGACGCGATCACTTTAGTTCATAACGAGACATCGACCGGGGTGATGAATCCACTTCCGGAAATTTGCTGCGTGCTGGCGAAATATCCCGACATCGCGCTGATCGTTGACACGGTCTCGTCGTTTTCAGGAGTGAAGATCGACATGGACGCGCTTGGTATCGACGTAATGCTCACCGGCGCGCAGAAGGCGCTTGCGCTTCCGCCCGGCTTTTCATTGTTCTCTGTTTCGGAAAAAGCATTCGCACGCGCGGACAAAATTCCAAACCGCGGATTTTATTTCGATTTTCTCGAATTCAAAAAGCAACAGGCGGAATGGATGACGCCAAGCACACCTAGTATCGCGCACATTCACGCGCTGCAATCAAAACTCGACGAAATTTTCGAGGAAGGGCTCGATGCACGTTTCGATCGACATGCACGAACCAACGCGCTAGTGCACGACTGGGTCCTCCAGAGCGGCTTCGATTTCTTTGCAGAAGAAGGATTTCGCTCAAAGACGCTCACCTGCGTGAAAGACAATAGAGATGTTGACGTCCTGAAACTCGCCCGCGATCTGCGGATTAAACATCATATCGTCATCGATCCCGGCTACGGCAAGATCCAAGGCAAAACTTTTCGCCTTTCTAATATGGGCGACGAAACCGAAGAAACCGTTTCGCATCTGC
>QHPC01000378.1 GCA_003218915.1 Verrucomicrobiota bacterium | reverse complement strand
GTGCCTTGGCGACGCCGATGAATGCCTCAAAGGCCAGTGCCTGACTCCAATCCAACGGCATTCCAACCAAGTATGAGACGAGCAAAATGTCCAGTGAATCGGCGATCCAACCCGCCAGATAAAACGCCACGCTGGAAAGGAAGCGCCGTCGATCATTGCGATAGAAACCTAAAATTCGCCGATCGAGTTGCCGCAAACTTTCCGCTCGCGACGTAAGCGCGCGAATGCGCAATCGCAATCGCCTGGTCAACGCCAGGAATGTGCTGAAAATTCCTCGATGCTGCAGCCAGAAGAGCATCCCGATGAGCGCGGTTGCCGCGCCGGTAATTGCGAACATGCCAGCGCGAGCAGGTGAATTGGCCGGCAGAATGGAAGAACCGGCCACCGCTCCAAACGCGATAAAAATCACTTCAGCCAGAACTTGCGCTGTTTTTCCGATGATTACGCTTGATGCACCGTCGACAACCGGCAGGCCGCGTTTATGGAGCAGATAGACTTTCGCGGCTTCGCCTCCGAGATAAGCGGAAGGAACAACATTGTTGAGCGATTCTCCAGCCCACCGAATGCGAAATAGCGTTCCGAAGCTGATCGATTTCGGAATGGTGTGGCTCAAGCACAAACGCCATCCAACAGTATCAAGAAGGTAAACGAGTGCGTAAGGCAGTAGAACGCCAATTTCACGCGGATTTTTCCGAGATTGCCGGCGCACGTGGGGTGTCTCGCCACTGCGAGCGAAGCGCGATGATCCAAAAGAGATGTAGACCTATCCCGGCCATCCAGAGGAAGAGATCGAGTTTGCCGGCTATTGCCAGCACCAGGACCAGCAGCGAAAAGTCTCGGTTGGTCGTTGCATCAATCAATTTTTTGAGACCAGAAGACTTGCCACCGCTCCTCCGTTGCATGAAGCACACAATCACGGCGAAGGAGATGGTTACGCCGAGCACAGCGCTGATTCCCAGCGCGAGCGCGGGCGATCCCGGATCGCTCCGAGCCAAGCCAAAGCCGATCCCGGCGAAAACAGCGATGTGCACGAACTGGTCACCCACCAGATCGAGCCATTTGCCCAAGCGCGATTCTTTAAAAAGCACGCGCGCAAGATCGCCATCCACGCAGTCGATGATCGCGGAAAGCTGCAGTAGAAGCGCGCCGGAGATAAAATATCCGCTGGCGAAAAACCACCCCGACAGAATGCCCACTAGCGTCGATACAATTGAAACTTGGTTGGGCGAGAATGGAACATGGATAAGAATTTTCGACAGGTAGCGGCCGAGCGGGCGATTAAGAAAGCGATCGACGATTCCATCCGAGTTGCTGCTGAGCGATCGCCAAAGACGTCGCTCAGCTTCGCGCACCGAAGTCGCCCCAGTGATCGATAGGGTGACTTTTCCGGCAGTCACCGGCGCTGCGGCCCCGGTCGTCATCACAACCGGCAGACGAACATCATCAGCCGAAAATAGCTGGCCTCTCTCTTCGATTACTCGTTGAAGATCCGGTGTCTCGACGAACACTGCTCCGTTAATCAGGAGCGCGGGTTCATCAAGTTCTGGTATTTCTGGAGCAAGTGTCATGTCGATGCCAACGGCCTGGGCCCGCGGAGCCGACGGCTTGGTTTTTGCGATGAGGTAAATGGGAGCGCAACCTGCCCGATGCGCGGTCACGATCAAGCGATCGAGCAGGCTCAACCCCGCGATCTGTACGCCGCTCGTTTCATCGACGCAGTCGAGGATGGCGGGGATTTTTTTCACCGCACCTTGCGTTTGCCGAAGACCACCCGAAGTCCGAAGCAGGCGACCGCGTCCAAGTCAGAAATCAATTCGTCGATCGTTGCGGTCGCAGTGGTGAGCATGGAATGAAGAGGAGCTTGCAAGGATGCCCTGGCGAAAAACAGAAACGCGCGGGGTAACTAATTACTGGTATTGAGTAGCGAGAAAGTCAATGATTCCCATCGTAGACTGCTGTGCATAATGACTTCCTCGACTACTCGCGAAATCAGTAAGACGCAGCAATTCAAGCGGCTCCTGCAATCCGGGCGTCTTGAGTTTTTGATGGAGGCTCATAATGCATTGAGCGCTCGCATCGTCGAGGAAGCCGGGTTTCGCGGAATCTGGGCCAGCGGGCTTTCTATCTCCGCCACGCTCGGCCTGCGCGACAATAACGAAGCGAGCTGGACGCAAGTACTGGAAGTCGTTGAATTCACTGGAGCAACGCGGGGTCGCAGCCGTCTGCATCGAAGACAAACTTTTCCCAAAAACCAATTCATTTATCGGGAGCGAACGTCAGCCGCTCGCCTCAATCGATGAATTCACGGGCAAAATTAAAGCGGTCAAGGATGCGCAAAGCGATCCAGACTTTTGTCTGGTGGCGCGGCTCGAGGGATTCATCGCCAGTTGGGGGATCGATGAAATGCTCCTCCGCGCAGAAGCCTATCGTCTCGCGGGGGCGGACGCGCTCCTCATTCACAGCAAGAAAGTAACGCCAGATCAGGTGCTCGCGTTTGCCAACGCGTGGGCAAACAAGTGTCCCCTCATGATCGTTCCCACGACCTATTACAGTACGCCGGTCGAAGTCTTTGAGCAGGCGGGTATCGCAGTTGTGATCTGGGCGAATCAAAATGTCCGCAGCTCAATCGCCGCGATGCAGGCTACAACCCGCCGTATTTTCGCTGAGCGTTCGATCCAAAACGTCGAAGACGGAATTGTTCCGATCAAAGAAGTTTTCCGACTGCAGAATGCCGAAGAACTGCTGCTTGCCGAGGAACTTTATTTGCCAAAGAGGCGGGACCCTACACGCGCGATTATTCTGGCTGCGAGTCGCGGCAGCGAACTGGGGGAGATCACGGCCAGCATCCCCAAAGCAATGGTGCCCGTTGGCGGAAGGCCACTGCTGCACAAGCTGGTCGCCCAGTTTCGCGCGGCCGGGGTCCGTGCAATCACGGTGGTGCGAGGGTATGCGGCCGAGAAGGTGCACGCGCCCGAGGTGGAATTTGTAGAGAACGAGGACTTCGAGGGTACCGGCGAATTGCCTTCGCTGAACAAGGCCCGCGACCGGATCGATGGCGGTACGATCATTTCCTTTGGAGACATTCTTTTTCGGCAGCACATTCTGAACAGTCTGCTCGCCGAAGAAAACGACATCGTTGTTGCGGTGGATG
>QHPC01000184.1 GCA_003218915.1 Verrucomicrobiota bacterium | reverse complement strand
GCTCGCGGGCAAGTTTGCGCCGCCCGATTTTGGGCCGCTCAAGGTCGATCTAAAAGACGTGCAATGGAAGGATGCATTTGTCTCTATCGCGGTAAACGATTTGCGAGGAACACGGGAAGCACTGACGCTCGACTGGGGTGGCGCCAGGCACCCGTTGCTGCCGGGCTCGCAAGTTCCCGGGTACACAACCGGTGCGACCGCGTTGCTGGGCACCGGCCAACCGATTGCGAGCGAAACCGAATTCTCCATTCCACTTGATTTCAATGGGAGCGAAGGAATCTACTTCGCGCCTTTCGGGGTGCAGAATGAGGCGACCTTGAAATCGAATTGGCCTGATCCAGCCTTTCGCGGCGCGTTTTTGCCTGCGGACAGGTCGGTGCGCCCTGATGGATTCGATGCGAAATGGAAGGTGTCTTATTACGGTCGCGATTATCCGCAATCGTGGACGAGTCGCACCGGCAATGAGCGGTTCAGTGTCCTTTCTGTCACGAATTCGCGTTTCGGTGTTCAGCTCTTGTCGATTCTGGACGCGTATCGCTACGTCGAACGCTCGATCAAATACGGTGTTCTCTTCCTTGTGCTGGTTTTTACAACCTTCTTTCTCTTCGAAGTCACGGCGCGCCAGAAAATTCATCCGTTTCAATATCTGATGGTCGGCGCGGCGCTTTGCTTGTTTTACCTGCTGCTATTGTCGATTTCAGAATTTATTGGATTCAGTTGGGCTTACCTGATCGCGGCGGTCGCATCGACCGTGTTGATAACGTGGTACTGCCGATTTTTCCTGGGCGGCGGTGCGCGCACGCTAATGATTGGCGCAGGTCTCGCAGGCGTTTACACATTTCTCTATATCACTTTGCGGCAGCAGGATTACGCGCTCCTCATGGGTGCGATCGCGCTCTTCATCGTGCTCGCGATCGTAATGTACGTGACGCGAAAAGTAGATTGGTACGCGCGCGATGCGGGCTGAACATGGCTGAATATGGACATCACCATACGCAAGGCGGAGCCTTCGGACGCCGAAGCTCTCTGGAAGTGTTACACCGCGCCGCAGGCCGTCCGCAACACGCTGCAATTGCCTTACCGCAGCCTCGCATCGGTTCGTGAACTTCTGAACAAAAGTGGAGATGGTGATCACATCCTAGTCGCCGTCATTGACGGCGAGGTCGTCGGCGTAATCGGCCTGCATACGTCTTCAAGACCTCGAGTCAATCACCGAGCAGAGATCGGGATGATGGTTCGCGACGATTGGCAGGGCAAAGGCATTGGAACGGCAATGATGCAGGCAGTGGTTGACCTGGCTGACAGATGGCTGAATCTGACGCGAATCGAGCTGACCGTTTTCACTGACAACGAGACTGCGATCGCGCTCTATCGCAAATTCGGATTCGAGATTGAAGGCACGCTTCGCAAATATGCGTTCCGCGACGGAGAGTTCGTGGACACTTACGCGATGGCGCGAGTCAAATGAACGCCGCTCCATGGGTACGCGTCCAGCGTCCAGTCTCGGCGAAAGATCTACTGACGGGAAGCTTTCACGTGCAGAGATGAGGAACAGAATTTCCAGTTTCGCTTGGTTCTGTAGCCGAGAGGGCGCTGACCTCGGCTACACGGGCTTTGCCGGACACAGGACCGCCGCGGTCAACACCCGCGGGCTACAATTGCGCTCACGCTCAACGTAAACCGGGTTCAAATGCCATCGAGAGTCGAGCGTTTGGGATGTTGAGCGTGGGGCGTTTGGCGCGCATAGAGCACCACCACAGCTCATTTACCCTGTGCCTGGCGCAACTGGGTCTTCGCACTTTCCACGTCGCGCGGCGGTTGCTGGCAAAGCAGAATCGCGCGGAGTTTGTCTCCCTGGTAGTAGCGCGCAGTGAATTTTTTCTTCGCGTACGTGCCCTGAAGATCAACACGCGTCGGTAGCACGCTGAAATCGCCAACAAAATCCATCCGCAAATCGAAAATTTCCGTCCAAAAATAGGGGACCTGCTCGTAGCGGATGCGTTTTTTGCCGGTCATGTTGGCGCCTGCGACCAAACCCTGGGTGCGGGCGTTGTCCCAATGCGTCTGGCGCCGCACACCGCCCATTATCCGATCCGGGTAAAATGCCAGGTCGCCTACAGCATAAATCCCTTTTTCTTCTGTCTCGAGATATTCAGTGACCGGGGACCCGTGCGGTCCGGACAGCGGCGTATTGCGGACAAGATCGAGATTTGGTTCTGCCCCGCATGCGACCACTGCCAGGCCGACTGGAAATCGGTTGCCGCTTTTTGTCTGGATATTGCGCAAAACAGTTTTGCCCTCAAAGCCATTGAGGCTTTCGCCCATCGACAAGGTCACTCCGTGTTTCGCAAAGTAATCAGTAACCCAGCTTCCGGTCTCCGGATCGATATACCGGTTTAGCAAATAGGAATCCCGATGCATGAGACCGACCTTCAGTTTCATCATTCGCAGACTGGCTGCGGCCTCGCATGCGAGTAATCCCCCACCTACGACCATGATGCCTTTCTCGAGGCTCGCCATTTCTTTTAGGGCGAGCGTGTCGCGAATCGTTCGCAGATAGATCACATTACCGAGACTGGTTCCGGCTGCCGGTGGGCGCACCGGACGACTGCCCATCGCAAGGCACGCTTTGTTGAACTCAATACTTTCGCCGTTGGCGAGCACGGCCAGGCGCCGGTCGATGTTGAACTGTGTTACCACGGTGCCAAATCGCGTCTCGATCTTGTGCTTTTCGTACCAGGCCTCGTTGGGTTCGAGTAATTTCTTGGGCTGCGGATCCTTCTCGCGCAAAAAGCCCTTCGAAAGGATCCAGCGTTTGTAAGGTGGAAACACTTCGGCGCCGACCAGCGTCACGCTCCCGCGCTTGTCGTGACGGCGGACTCCTTCGCAGGCGCTGGCTCCGCCGATGCCACCGCCGATGATGAGATAGTCTCGCTGAATCATATAGGAAAACCGGACGATAATTTCGGTGTTGCCGCGGGCACAAGCTAAATCGTTAGGGCGCCAGTTTTTTGGAGTTCCCGATATTATTATTGCCTTGTCGAATCTTCTTTCGCAAGACTGTTCGCGCCATGAATGAATCCGTCACTCAAATCAAGGACACGACCGGAAATCCCGCCCCGCTAGGGCTGCTCGGGTTTGGCATGACGACTGTACTGTTAAACCTGCATAACGCCGGTTTCTACGAGTTAAACAGCATGATTCTGGCAATGGGAATCTGTTATGGGGGCGCTGCCCAAATCGTCGCGGGGATTATGGAATGGAGGAAAGGCAACACATTCGCCACCACCGCGTTTCTTTCCTATGGCCTGTTTTGGTTTTCGCTCGTAACGCTGATTGTTATGGCGAAATTGGGGTGGGCCACCGCCTCAAACGACACGGCAATGGCAGCCTACCTTGGCATGTGGGGCCTGTTCACTGGGGTCATGTTTATCGCCACTTTGCGACTCAATCGTGCCTTACAGGTTGTGTTTGCTACGCTGACGGTCCTGTTCTTCCTGCTTGCGATTGGCGACTACACGAACGCGAGCGCCGGCTTCAAACATTTTACCGGTTACGAAGGGATCTTCTGCGGTTTCTCCGCGATCTACGCCGGCCTCGCCCAGGTGCTTAACGAAATTTTCGGTAAAACTGTGCTGCCGCTCGGCGCCGTAAAAAGATGATCTCTGCCCGCGAATCACGCGAATTAACGCAAATGAATTCAGACGTGAATTTCTTTTTTTCGCGTCTATTCGCGTGATTCGCGGGCTACTGTCTCTTTAACAAGGTAGCCGCCAGTTTGAGCGCGGATTCGCTCTTGCCACCGAACATCCGCGCGATCTCTTCCTGCCGTGATTTCCCAGTGACTTCACGCAAATTAGAAAACGTCCGGCCGCGTGTGACATCCTTGGTGACAACAAAATGCGAAAAGGCTGTCGCGGCTACTTGCGGCAGGTGTGTGATGCAAATCACCTGATGATCGCGTCCTAATGTTTGCATTTTAACACCAACTGCATGGGCGATTTCTCCCCCGACATTGGTATCAATCTCATCGAACACGAGCAGGGGAATCTCATCGTGCGCAGCCAATGCCGATTTAATCGCCAGCATCAACCGTGAGATTTCGCCGCTTGATGCGATGGCCCGAAGCGGTTTGAGCGGTTCACCCGGATTCGGTGAGAAAAGCAATTCCACCGCATCGAATCCGCTCGGGCGCGGTTCATCGAGCTCGCTCAGCTTTGCTTCGAATTCCGATTGACGAAATCCAAGATCACGCAGGCTACGCCGGATGTTCTCAGAAAGTTTCGGCGCAGCTTTTGTTCTGAGTTTCCGGAGCGCTTCACCGGCGCGGTTCATTTGCGCGCGAACGTTCTCGATCTCTTTTGCGAGGCGTTCCAGCTCGGCGTCACGTCCCTCAATTTTTTGCATTCGATCGGCCGCGCGCTCGCCGAAGGCGATCACCTCGGCGATCGAGCCGCCATATTTTCGCTTCAGAGTTTCAAAGAGCGAAACCCGCTGCTCCAGCGCAGCGAGTTGTTCCGGATCCAGGTCGAACTTTTCCGCATAAGCGGAAAGCGCCCGAGCGATCTCCGATAGCTCAACTACGCTGGCCGCGTGAGCCGACGAAAGTTGCGCGATTGAGCTATCGATCTTTTCCAGTTCGCGTAACAGTCGCTGTGTTTCTGCGAGCTGCGAAAGAACGGAACCATCCGAGTCGGAAAGCTTGTTGGCGATCGCGCTGGCCAGTTCGATCAGCCGTTTACTATTGCTGGCGAGCTTGTAGCGATTCTCGATTTCTTCTTCCTCGCCCGCGACCAGATTCGCGGATTTGATCTCCGTAATCTGATGACGAAGAAGATCGAGCTCCTGTTCGCGTGCCGTTTCCGCTGTGTCGAGGGCGGCATGCTCCGCAAGCAGCGTCTGCAATTGCCGGTAATGCCCTCGATATTCGTCGAACTGCGGTTCAGCCCGCGCGAACGAATCAAGCAAGCTCAACTGAGTGTCAGGCGAGAGCAGAGATTGGTGATCGT
>QHPC01000007.1 GCA_003218915.1 Verrucomicrobiota bacterium | reverse complement strand
ACTATTCTTCATCTGGTACGCGATTTTTCGGATCGTAATCGAATATTTCCGCGAACCCGATGCGACACTGGTCGGTCCCTTCACGCGAGGCCAATTCTTTTCCTTCTTCCTTATCGCGATCGGACTTGGCTTTGTCGCAGTCGCAAAAATGCGACCGACGTTTCCGCAAAAACTCTCCCGATAGCTTGTCATGTCGAGCGGAGTCGAGACATCTCTGTTTGAACAATAAGAGATTTCTCCACTTCGCTGCGCTTCGGTTGAAATGACAAGTAGCGTTTCTCCAAAACGGCGTTATTACTTAAGCCGGTGACGCGGGAATGCTTGAAATCGTAGCAGCCGGCGGCGGTCTCCTTTTTGCGTTCGATCACGCGACGATCGCAGGAAAACTCGTTCTCACTCTGCTTGCCGTCGTTTCCATCTTCAGTTGGTCAATCATGATCACGAAATTGCGCGTGATCCGATTTGCACGAAAACAGAACGCGCGTTTTCTCGCCGCTTTCCGACAGGATCGACAGCCGTTGCGTCTGTTTGAGAAGAACGCGCGTTTTCCGGGATCGCCGGTTTTTAACGTGTATCGCGCCGGCTGCGAGGAAATGACATTTCATCTGCTCGGTTCTCCGGAAGTGGATGACACGTTTCGCGCGCGACTCGGGATCGCTGAAAAAATTTCGCCAGCACAAATGGGCGCGGTAAACGCGGCGATGGAGCGCGCCGTGGGCGAAACCGCCCTTTCACTCGAATCACAAATGATTTTGCTGGCAACTGCAGTGAGTGGTTCGCCCTTTCTCGGCTTGCTCGGCACGGTGTGGGGCGTGATGGACGCGTTCACCGGTGTGGCCGAGGCGGGCTCGCCAAACCTCGTCTCGATGGCGCCCGGCGTTTCAGGTGCGCTCATTACCACGGTGACCGCGCTCTGCGTCGCGATTCCAGCAATGTTCGGATACAACTTTCTCGTTACCAGCATTCGCGGGATGATCGTCGAGATGGACAATTTTGCCGCGGAGCTCGCTTCGGAATTCGAGCACAAATACGTCGATCACGGTTCGCGTGACTCGGCATTTCGCCGATGAGACGCTACTCCCAGCGCCAGAATCTTTCCACGCTCAGCGAGATCAACATCACGCCGCTGCTCGATCTGGCGTTCGTGTTGCTCATCATTTTTATGATCACAACGCCGCTGCTTGAAAGCAGCATGAACCTCGTCATTCCATCGAGTGGCGCGACGAATCCGCCGATCAAGTCATCCCAAGTGCAAATTGTCTCGATCGACCGCAGTGAGAAGATTCGGTTTAACAATCAGGTAATCGATTTGAAAGCGCTCACGGCGCGACTGACGGAATTGAAACAAACCAATCCAGACATCGCTGTTGTGATTCGACCCGATCGCGATTTGCCGGTGCAAAAATTGATCGCGTTGATGGATGCGCTAAAGCAGGCGCAAATTACGAAGGTCGGCATCGCCACAAGGGCCGAGTCGAAATAGATGTCGAAGAAGCCGCGTTTTTGGCGAAACGTCACGCTAATTGCGCTCGCCCATCTCGCGCTGATCGGAGGATTAATTCGCTGGAGCGTAACAGCGCGAAGCGCGCCAGATACGGAAAGCTTGGTTTGGTTGAATGGTGCGGAAGATCTCGCGGACGAAAGATCAGAAAGCGGTGCGGCGGCGCCCACAAAAGTTTCAGTCCCATCCGCTGAGTCAGAATCTTTAGGGCCGGACGAGAGAGAACGAAGGCAACACCGAAACCGACAGCTAAGCCGACTCCCAAAAAAACTGTGTTGGCGAAAGCGTCCAAATCATCGGCCCACGCGAAGTCGAGTCTGCCAAAATCCAAGGAGGAACAGTCCGATTCGAGCACAGAGAAAAAGAAGAGTACGAAAACCGCTAGCGCGAAGACTAAATCCTCCGATAGCGGCAGTGGGAAAACAGGTTCAGCCGGCAAAGGTGGCAGTGCGGGCGGGGGAGGCAACGCATCGGAATTCGGATGGTATGGCAACATGCTGCATGACCGTTTTTACAGCGCATGGATCCAGCCAACGACTACAGTCGCTTCCGGCACTAAGATTTCGACGCTCGTAAAAGTTCGAATCGAGAAAGGCGGTCACGTCTCCAAGTTCGAAATTATCAAACCTTCCGAAAATGTCGTAGTGAACGAGTCAGTCGCGGCAATTGCGAAACGAGTGACCGAAGTTGATGCGCCGCCGACCGGCCTCGTTAAGGGCGATCACTACGACGTAAAAATCAATTTCGAGTTAAATACCAACCAGGAAACGGCGAAATAACATAATCGTCCCCATGCCCGCGTTGTCGGAGCAGATTTTCGCGATTCAATCGCGATTTTTCGCAAATTTCTTTTCGATCAAGCGATGTAGATGCTCGGATATTGCTGGATGATCTAGGCGTTGAACGACTTCGTCTAGAAAGCCTGTCACAATGAGACGCTGCGCCACTGGCACTGGAATACCGCGGGTGCGAAGATAGAAAAGCTCGTCTTCATCGATTTGGCCGGAAGTCGCCCCGTGGGTGCAACGCACGTTGTCGGCGAGAATTTCGAGGCCAGGCATTGAGTTGGCTTCTGCGTCGTCACTCAACAGAAGATTTCGAACTTTTTGATACGCATCGGTGAAATGGGCGTGCGGCTCTACCCGGATCAGTCCACCGAAGATGGTGCGAGCGCGATCGTCGAGCGCGTTTTTATACAGGAGATCGCTCGCTGTATGCGGCGAGACATGGTCCTGCAACGTGCGCGCATCAAATTCTTGCTGGTTTTTCGCCACAGCGACGGCAAGGAGGTCACTGCGCCCACCTTCGCCGATGAGGCGGCTTAGACTTTCGAAGCGAGAATATCGCGAACCGAGATGCAAGTTCAGGCTCATCGCCGAGGCATCATGATCGACCATTGTCGAATTCATTTGCAGCGCAATGACATTGTCTGCCCAATTTTGCGCGCACACATAGGTCACCTTGGCGCCAGGGCCCGCGACGAGATCGTTTACGCCGCACGCAAATCCGGGCGCGTGTTCATTCACGGACCGGAAATGTTCGATCACGGTAACTTTGGCAAGCTCGTCGGTGACCAGGAGTAAATGCGGAAACGCGGAAGTATTTTCACCCGTCAGCCAATGAAAAATCTCGATTGGTAGCTCGATTTCGACGCCGCGCGGCACGTATAGAAACGTCCCTGACGAAACCAATGCCTGGTGCAGTGCCGCGAACTTGGCAGACCCAAGCTTTGCTGGTTGCGACATGAAGTGTTTGCGGAACAAGTCCGCGTGCTCAACCATCGCCCGCTCAAGCGATTGGAAAATGACGCCGCGCTTTTTCAGCTGATCCGAAATCACGTCCCTCTCGATCAGCTCGTCACCCGCGAAGATCATGCGCCCAGCTACCTCTTCAAGTCCGCGCGATTGCTCGAGAATAGTTGCGCGCTCCTTCTCAGTTAATGTCCCACCGTATTCGAACGGGCCTAGATCGAGAAGACCGACATTGGCGAATCGCCATGCCTGATCTTTTCGGGTCGGATTAGGCAACGACTCAAATTGTTTCCAAGCCGCGCGCTGTTGATCACGGAACCAATCGGGGAATTCGTGTGTCTCACTCGAGCCGGAAAGAATTGGCGCGGCCTGCTTCTCGATTGTCGCTGTTTCGTTTTTGGTCATTTAGAGATAGGACACATAGGACCCTGCGTCCCATGGTTACACTCGCGTGCGGCGGGTACGGGATTATCCGACCGAGCCTTCCATCTCCAGCTCGATCAGTCGCTTGAGCTCCACGCTGTATTCCATCGGGAACTGGCGGACGAGATCGTTGACGAAACCGTTGACGCTCAAGCTCATCGCCTGCGCCTCGGTGAGGCCGCGCTGTTGCATGTAGAAAATCTGCTCCGTGCTCACCTGGCTCACGCTGGCTTCATGCTGAACGGCGTTGCCGGTGCCGCGCACGGTGATCGCTGGATACGTGTCGGTTCGCGAGGTCGCGTTGATAAGCAACGCATCGCACTCGGTGTTGTTCTTGCAATTCTTCAGGTGCTTCGGCACGTGGACCAAGCCGCGGTACGTGGCCCGACCTTTTCCGATGGAGATGGATTTTGAAATAATGTTACTGGTTGTCTCATCGGCAGCGTGAATCATCTTCGCGCCGGTGTCCTGATGCTGACCGTCGTTGGCGAGAGCGATGGAAAGAACTTCGCCGCGCGCCTTACGCCCCTTCATGATCACGCTGGGATATTTCATGGTTAGACGCGAACCGATGTTACAATCGATCCATTTCACTTCGGCGTTTTCGTGAGCGAGGCCGCGTTTGGTGACAAGATTGAACACATTCGACGCCCAGTTCTGGACGGTGATGTACTGAATTTTCGCCCCCTTCAGCGCGACCAATTCCACGACCGCGCTATGCAATGTTGGCGTGTTAAATTTCGGCGCCGTGCAACCCTCCATGTAGGTCACTTCCGAGCCTTCATCGGCAATGATGAGCGTGCGCTCGAACTGGCCGAAGTTTTCTGCATTAATGCGGAAGTAAGCCTGCAGCGGATGTTTCACTTTCACGCCGGGCGGAACGTAAATGAACGAGCCGCCGCTAAAAACAGCGGAATTCAGGGCGCTGAATTTGTTATCGGCGATCGGGATGACTTTGCCGAACCATTTCCGGAAAATTTCCGGATAATTTTTCAGGCCTTCTCTTGATCCAACAAAAATGACGCCCTGTTCACCAACGGCCTTCTTAATATTTGAATAGACTGCTTCGCTGTCGAACTGCGCTTCCACACCTGCCAGGAATTTTCGTTCCTGCTCGGGAATGCCGAGACGCTCGAATGTGCGCTTAATGTCGTCCGGCACTTCCTCCCAACTCCGTTTTGGTTCCGTCCCCGGAGACAGATAGTAACGGATTTTGTTAAAGTCGATGGCCTCGAGGTCCTTGCTTGCCCAGTGCGTGGGGAGCGGTTTTTCCAGGAACGTCTTCAGTCCGCGCAAGCGATACTCGCGCACCCAGTCCGGATCGTCTTTTACGTTCGCGATGTAGTGAATGGTTCGCTCGCTCAGTCCCACGCCCGCATCGCGCACGTGAGCTTCGGGATACGAGAAGTCCCCGATGTTGCGGTTAATGTTTACTGCTGAAGTTTCGGTTTTCATTGTGAATTTACCCTATTTACCTATACGCCGGTTCAGTCGCCCCGTCGCGCGCCCAATCGTAACCTCTCTCTTCGAGCTCGAGAGCGAGTTCTTTCCGCCCGCTTCTAACGATTCGCCCCGCTACCATCACGTGGACGTAATCAGGGATGATGTAGTTCAGGAGGCGCTGATAGTGCGTAATTAACAATATGCCAAGATCGGGGCCGCGCAATGAGTTTACCCCATGTGCCACGGTCTTGAGCGCGTCGATGTCCAGGCCGCTGTCGGTCTCGTCGAGCACGGCATATTGGGGCTCGAGCACCGCCATTTGCAGAATCTCGGTACGTTTCTTCTCGCCTCCGGAAAAGCCCTCGTTAACCGCACGCGAGGTGAACGACCGGTCCATCCCAAGCAACTCCATCTTTTCATAAAGCTTCGCGTAATAATCGGTTGCCTCGAGTTCCTCGCCTTCCGGCAGGCGCGATTGCAACGCCGCGCGAAGAAAGTTGGCGATGGTAACGCCTGGAATTTCGCTGGGATACTGGAAGGCCAGGAAAAGGCCGCGGCGCGCGCGTTCGTCAGGGTCAAGTTCCAGAAGGTCCTCCCCGTCCATCAATATTTTGCCAGCGGTAACATGGTAATCAGGGTGACCAGCCAGAACCTTGGCCAGCGTACTTTTTCCCGAGCCATTTGGACCCATCAGCGCATGCACTTCGCCCCGTGGGACGCGAAGAGTCAGGCCCCGCACGATCTCCTGATCGCCAACCGCAATGTGTAGTTTCTCTATGTTCAATTCCTTCATAAAGGCGACCAAGAAATATACTCTGGTTTAGGCGATTTGCGAATGTCGACTCAGCGACCCAAAGCGGGCCAAGATTTTCGAGATTTACGTGGCTACCCCGCTTGGATTCGAACCAAGAATAACGCCTCCAAAGGGCGCTGTGTTACCGTTACACCACGGGGTAAACGGAGTCGCGATTTTAGATTGGCGATTTTCGATTCAAGCGCAATGTCCAAAATTCAAGTGTGATTGTTGCCCGGCGGAGCAACTCAATGGCAAAATCGAGGTTGAATCATGGGCCGGTGGGGCGAGTGTGATAATCTCGCTTCGCCAATCGAACCGTTATGGAGCGCACTATTTTCCTTCACCACTATCGCGTCTGCCTTGGCTCTGATGGCGAACCGAATGAATTCGGCCGCGATGGCGCCGTGATTGCGTACGAAGCCGTCGACGAGAGAACCGGCGAGCCAGTTGCCCTGACGCTTGTTCCAATAGACAGCGTAAACCCGGCGCTCCGGGACCAATTCGAGGAACAGGCGCGCGCTGTTCAGAGGCTCAGGCACGTCAACATTGCCAAGGTTTTTGATTTTGGACGCGAAGGCGGAAATTATGTTTATGTCTCTGAGCGACTGCCGGGCGAAACGCTTGCTGCCTGGGTTGCCCAACACGGACCGATGGCGGCTGACGCCACGTTGCGCGTGGCGGAACAAATCGTCAGTGTGCTCTCGTCTGCCGGCTTTCATAAGCTTCCATATCCGCCCGTTGAGCCCGCGTATATTTTTGTGGTGCCGGGACAGACTCCCGAAGGCGGCTGGCCACTCGTGAAGTTGACCAACTTCGGGTTGGCCGGACTGACGAGTGATGCCGAAAGCCCGCCGACGGTCGAGTCCCCACTTCCTGGTCGGGCGACCAAACTGGAACCAAAGGAAGCATCGTCACAACAAGCTCCCTCCGCAGCGGGATCTGCGAGCACTGAGTCCGGCCAACCGAAGCCAGAGCATCGGACACCAGATTTGGATTCGGAGATTTATTCGCTCGGCGGAATAATGTATTTTCTTCTCACTGGCGTTGCGCTTTCGGCTGAGGCGGTGCGACATCCTTTGAAGTTTTCCGGATTTCCAAAACCGTTGCGGAATTTGCTCGCTCAGATACTGCATCCCAATCCGGATAAACGTCCAAAAGACCTGGTGGTGCTTGGAGAGATGATTCGGAGTTGCCTGCTGAAGATTGAACGCCGGCTGGCGCTAGCCGACCGTTATGGGATTCCGTTCAGGACAACAATTCCGCGGCCGACCCAGCCTCGACCGCGGCGTTTGCTGCGAACGGCATTGGCGTTTGGCGCGCTCATCGTGGCTGCCGCCGTGGTTGCCGCGGTCCTGTTTCCAGAGTCAATTGGCGGAATCTTGCACCGGCCTCGCGAGGCAAAATCAATCGGCGTTCTGGTTGGCGTCCCCGAATCTTCACCAACCCCTGCGGCAGTCCAAAATGCTTCGACGCCCGTCGCTCCTGCGACTGTGCTGTCGCAGTCCGCAAATGCAGCGCTGGCGCTAGCGAACCAACCAGCAACGGACGGCGCGGCAGCCCCAAATTCGTCTCAGACTCCAGCGGCGGATCTCCAGGAGACCCAAACATCGAACGGGCAACCGGAGGGCGCGGCGGCGCCGGAGGCTGTTGCGGCCGCTTCCCCAGGCGCGGTTCCGGAAACCTCAGCTTCGAGCGAAGGTGCTACGGCACCTCCGAAAGGATCCGAGGCTGCACAACCGGTCACCGCCGCCCAGTCAAGCTCACGGGACAAAAAGAAACGTGCTGCCTCTACATCGTCCCCTCGCCAGGGTTCGATGCGCGTTCGAATGGTCGGAATTACATCCGATGGAAGGCTGATTTATCGTTTGCCTTCGGGCCGCACCAGAATCGTCGCGCCCGACTCGGGGGAAAATGAATTCGCTCCGCGCAGACATCGCCGAACTGTCATCCAGCGCGATCAAATATTTGCTCCTCCGCCTCAGTATGGGCCGGATTATTTTCCCTACGATTAGATCCTCAGGGGGTGCCCGCGTGCAAGGCGTGCAGACACAACGGCTTCTGTTGCCGAACAGGTCAGGTTTTGGCCTGGGCACCTGTCAAAAAAATAAGAAAAAAAAGCTTGCCTAGCGTCGCAATTCCCGGCATAACCTCGCCTTCGTGGGGAAACGACCTGCCCTCTGGGCATTCGCAACTGCATCGCTTCTTGTCATTTCCAGCGCAGCTCTTCGCGCGCAGGCGTTGGCTCCTGCGTCGTTGGATCTTGGAAACCACGAGCAGAAAAACGCGGACGGCATGGTTCAGCTGATCACGCAGAAGTCGGCGCCGAGCTCCCCCGATAAACCGATAAAAGCGATCACTAAAAAACGAACGCCAGTCACCTCGAGGAAGCCAAAACCACCCGTCAACAAAGAGCCGGCACAAGCAATCGCCAAGGAGGCGGCGCAAGCGGTCGCCAAAGAGCCGAAGCGAACAGTTGCCAAGGAGTCGACGCAAGCGGTCGCCAAAGAACCCAAGCGAACAATTGCCAAAGGTTCGGGGGCAACGTTCACCATGGATCCCGTGCGACCGATGGGGCAACAAACCGTAAGCCAAACAACACAACCCTATTCCCGTTTCAGTTTTAAGTCTGCCGGGGGCAAAAACGAATCCGTCCCGGTCATCACACAGTATTATCCCAACCAGATCGTTTACCCGTACGGCAAGGTTGACCGGCACATCGACGGCAGATTGATGCAAGCTGCCACCATCGCGCAGGAACGCGCCCATGCGCATTCGCGCTCGAGATGCTGGCATTACGTAAAAGACGCATTGCTTGCTTCCGGTGTCATCGATTCCCGCCCGAAAACCGAGCTCGCCAGGGACGCTGCATCAGAGCTCGTCAGTAATTATGGATTCAAGAGGCTTCCTGTGTCAGATCCGTTCTCCGCGCCCGTCGGTTCAGTGCTAGTGTATGGTACCGCGCGCAGCGTTGGCCATGTCGAGCTCCGCACGCGGGACGGTTTTGTTAGTGATTTCCGTTCGAAAACGCCATCGCGCCGTCCTCTGCTGGGCGTCTACGCCAAGTTGTAATTTTTGGCTGGCTGGGGCGGAAACGTCGATCGACTGGAATTGTTACGTGCGCGAACTTCCCTTGGGGAAACGATCCGATCTCTCATTTCCAATTTATCATAGGTGAGATGATTCTGCGTGAGATCCAGGTCGAACAATTTGAAGCGTCATAAAGTGCGGATGTGCGTTCATCCACGATATCGCGTCTCGCTTTGTTTCAAAGAATCGGTCGACTACGATAGCCTTGAGTTGGTTCGCAGTCCGTCCACATAGACGAGCGGCTTTGCGGCTAATGACCGCAGGTCCAGTGTCGACCGCGGTGCAGGTTTGATCAGGAAAAACAATTTTACTGCCGTACGGAATCCGCTTGGGATCGACCGCGCAATGTCCGGGGCATAATCGTCGGCCAGTACTCCCATATTTAGGGCCTTCGCCTGCCCAGTAACAAGTGACACGCGCTAGGATCGACTCTTCGCGCGCGAAAGCAGCAGATGCCAACGATAACAAAAATATAACTGTGTAAGATAGCTTCATGGTGTTCCAGGGTTGCTCCGATGGTGTCGAGTCTCGGGTGGAGCAAGCTATTCTCGATGCCGAACTGTGGGGGCGTGCAGCTTCACGTTCGGATTCGGAACAGCCCCGACGCGTTGACCCTTGGGGACGCGGGACTTCTGACAAACGGCTCGATGTGGCGAGCCGGGCCCTCTATAGACGAGTTAAGCGAGTTGTCAATCGATCGACGCAACTAGGGTGAAGCCGAATCGCCCACGAAACGCATTTCGTTACTCGCAATGAATCCTAACCTCTCGTAAATCGACCGGCCTTCGTCCGAAGCGTGAAGCACGAGCCGGTCGATCTGCGCGTTCTTGGACCAGTTGATAATCTCCTTGATGAGCAGGCCTGCGATGCCGCGCTGTCGCCATTGCGGTTCGGTAAAAACGTTCACAATCGTTCCCTGCCGGCCTTCGCCGATTGTCGATATATCAAGTGGTCGCGGCAGGATCGGTTGCAACTGGGCGCCGGCGCCGGCCACGATCATTTCCGGTTTATCCGCCGGAGCGGCAAGCCAGCCGATGTAGTTTCTGTTATCGATCCAGTGTTCCAGTAAGGCCCGCGCTTTTGCGCGTAAAATTTCAAAGGCGTCCCCCGAAACGTCTCCCATGTCTTGAAACATTCTCGCTCGATGCCACGAGATGATATCGGCATCCTGCGCTGTGGCGCGACGGATCTGAAAGATGTCGGACGCAACTCGTTGCACTGGGTAACCATGCTTATCTCCGCGATATTGTCTTGCTTCAGATTTTTTCATTCGGACTGAGACTCCTCTGGTGTTCGCGATCCAATCTCAAGCGCTCAACACTCAACGTCCAACATTGAACTCGGAACCTGGCAAGGCGTGACAGGGCGCCTCCCAGTGATACCATGCGCAAAATGGAAGCTGCCGATTGGCCATCGCTGAGCGATCAGGAACTTCTCGAGCGCCGGATTTCCACGCTTGGCCTGCGGCTGGAAGGCACCACGCTGCAACCGCTCATCCGGCAATTATACGATGAACTGTCTGCGCGCGGGCTGGTATTTCATTCGCCATGTCACGTCGGCGATGAGTGGTTTGTGCCAATCGGCATCTCGGCAATTTTCATTCCATTTTTTCTCGTGCACGATCGGTTGCGAGCGCTGGAGCGGACGATGATGCTCGAGGTCGAAGGAGGGACGCCCGAGTGGTTTATGAAATTGATGCGACATGAAGCGGGTCACGCTTACATGTACGCGTACCGGCTTACTCGGAAGAAGAAATGGCAGGAGCTCTTTGGGCAAACTTCGCGCGAGGAAACGCCGGACACTTACAGACCGCGACCTTTCAGCCGCGGTTATGTCATGCATCTCGAAGACTGGTACGCGCAGAGTCATCCGGATGAAGATTTCGCGGAGACTTTCGCTGTCTGGCTGACGCCCGACCTCGATTGGCGCAAGCGCTACGCGCGCTGGAGGGCACTTCAAAAACTGGAATATGTCGATGAGCTAATGCGCTCGTTAGCCGGCAAGCCACCGATTCACATGCCTGAGTATCGCGTAGCTGATTACGACTGCTTGAATGTCAAACTCAAGACCTACTACGCGCGTAAACGCAAGCTTTACGAAGATACGTATCCAGATTTCTACGACGCCGATTTGCGGCAGCTTTTCGCAGCGCCGGCCGGAATCAAAGCGAGCGTGTATCTGCAACGGCGGCGGCGCCGATTATTGAATGCCGTCTGTCAATGGACGAACGAAAAAAAGTTCCGGGTGAACGAGCTTCTTGCCCGGCTGACGCGGCGCTGCGACCAACTTGGGCTTCGCGTGCTCAATGACGATCCACAACAGGATTTTCGCGTCTCAGCGTTTATCACCACGCTCGTGATGAATTATCTTTTCACCGGAAGATTCAAGCGCACCAAATAACGAGCCGTGTTGTCATGTCGAGCAAAATCGAGACATCTCTCGCTGCTGCCTTACAGTAAGTACGAGATTCCTCGACTTCGCTCGGAATGACAAACAGGCGAAGAAAATCGTGAAAAAGAAACTTAAAGTCCTCGTTTTGTTCGACGGCACAAGCCCCACAACGGTCGATCAGGATTTCACGAAGGAACTGAAGACAAAAGACTGGAAGACCGAGGCGGACGTCACGGCCGCGCTTGGTTCGGTCGGTCACACGGCCGAGCATCTTGCCATTTATGACGATGTCGATCTTGTGCGGCAGAAACTGGAGACCTTCGCTCCTGACATTCTTTTCAACCTCGTCGAACAATTCCGGAACAATCCGGGGTTCGATCAGAACATTGTTTCGTTTTTCGAGATGCAAGGCCTGGCCTTCACTGGTTGCGGCTCGACTGGTCTTACCCTTTGCAAGCACAAAGGCATTTCGAAAAAGATCCTGCATTATCACGGCATTCATGTGCCTCACTTCGTCGTCATTCCACGGGGGCAGCGCATCACGCGTCCCAAACAGCTCAAGTTCCCAATTTTGGTGAAGCCAGTGAAGGAAGAGGCATCTTACGGCATTTCGCAGGCGTCATTGGTCGGCACCGATGAGCAGTTCCGCGAACGTGTGAATTTTATTCACGAGAAATATAACAGCGACGCGATCGCCGAGGAATACATCGACGGCCGGGAACTCTATGTGAGTTTGATAGGGAACATAAGACTAACGGTCCTTCCCATTCGCGAGCTGGTTTTCCGCGAAGTGCCGCCTAACGAACCAAAGATTGCGACCTTCAAGGCGAAATGGGACGACGAATACCGCAAACGTTGGGGATTGGAGAATCAGTTCGCCGAAGACCTCGATCCGCAGCTCGTCACCGATATCGAGGAAACGTGCAAACGCATTTATCGTCTGCTTACCATCGACGGTTACGCGCGCATCGATCTGCGGCTGGCGCCAGACAACAAGGTTTATTTCATCGAGGCGAACCCAAATCCAATTCTCGCCAGCGATGAAGACTTTGCGCTTTCAGCGGGGAAAGCCGGGTTGCCGTACGCGGAATTGATCGACCGGATCGTGCGACAGGGGATGAAGACGGTTCGCGATTAAGCTCTGGCTATCGCTTTCATTCAGGCAGCGAGTCGGTCCTCCACGACTTGGCCGTCAAGTAAATGCACTGCGCGTTCAGCGTGGCCGGCGAAACGTTCGTCGTGCGTGACCATGCAGATCGTTGCGCCGCCGACGTGCAGTTCCTTTAGCAAATCCATCACCGCTTCACCGTTGCGTGAGTCGAGGTTTCCGGTCGGTTCGTCGGCAAGCAGAATCGCTGGTTTACCGGCGAGTGCCCGGGCAACCGCGACGCGCTGCTGTTGTCCGCCGGAAAGCTGACCGGGCAAGTGTTTAGCGCGATGCGCCATGCCCACACGTTCAAGCGCGGCAAAGACAGCCGTTTTACGCTGGATCGCGCTCAATCCGCGATATGTAAGCGGCAGCTCGACGTTTTCATAAACTGTCAGATCACCGATTAAATTAAAACTCTGGAAAATAAAACCGATCTCGCGATTGCGAATGCGCGCCCGATCGCCAAACGAGAGGTTTGCGACCTCTGTGCCCTTTAGCGCGTAACTTCCGGCCGAAGGCATATCGAGCAGCCCCAGGATCGACAACAACGTCGTCTTGCCGCAGCCTGAGGGGCCGGCGATAGAAACATATTCGCCGTCGTGGATGTCGAGATGAACTCCCGAAACCGCGTGTGTTTCCACTTCGTCGGTAAGGAAAATCTTCCTGACATCGGTGAGCCGAATCAAAGGAGTCGATCCGTTTCCTGCCGACGTTTGCATCGTCTGATTTTGAATGAGTGAGGTTGTGCTCATCTTGTGTGTGGTCCGATTTTTGAAATGAGATGCGTCCGGGACCACGCGTGGATTCAAAAAAATTTGATATCGCGTTGCGACAACCAGTGCGGGCTACGACCCCGCAGCGATGTTGAGCCCTTTGCGCTAAATTCAAAATCCGCAATTCGGGCGCCGAGGAAAAGCCGGTTTGCCGTGCCCGCAATTGATCGTTACAGCCACTTCTTTACCTGCGGCCAGAACTCTCGCACGTTCGCTTTCAAATCGTGGCAGAGATAAATATGCGTCCGTCGCTCGAAAGGCAGCGCCCAGGGGCTGCTCACGATTTGGCTCAAGTCTTCAACTGAAGCGAATTGCTCGCGCTCATTGTCGTCTCGCGTATCCAGGACCAAAGCAACTTCGCCGGTCCAATCACGCGGTCCCCACAGAAAATAATTCTGATGCCCGGAAATCGCCGGTGGCAACCCAAATTGGCCGCCAAAGAAATCGATCGCTCCCGCCTCGCCGTAGTTTTGGCAGAAGATGGCAGCGCGTTTCTTATCTTCGGGACGCAGGTGATTATAAACATGCCCGACGGACGCGACCATTTCCTGCCAGCCAAATTGATCGGCGAAAATCTGCGGCAGCGGAGCCGTATGCGATGTTTCAGTGCGCGGCAGTTGCATCCCGATGGCTCGCATGTATGCGACGAGTTTGCCGGGCGGCAAAATCGGTACCACCAGTGGGGTAAGTAGCGCACCAGCCGCGATCATAAGAAAGAGCAATCCCGGCTTAAACCATCTCAATCGATTAGCGAAAACGCGCTCCGCAGCCACCCCTCCCGCTGCAAAGAGCATCGGATACGCAGGCGCGAGATAATAACTTTTGCCGTGCAAAATGATGAACTCGCCGAGCAGTACCACGTAAATGATTCCAAGCGCCATGTAGCGCCTCCCGTCACGCGAACCGAACACCCAGCACAACCCGGCGAGCCATAACGGAAGCGTTCCCGGATTCATGAAAACAATCTGCTGCACGATGAATTGCGCCGGGCCCAGCGCGACGTTTTTGTCGCTGTGAGCGATATTAGTCAACAGCGCGTACGTAGGCCAATGATGTTGCGCTTGCCATAAAATGTTCGGCAAGGCAACGGCAAACGCGAGCACCCCACCGAGCCAGATCCATTTGTCAGCAAAATGGCGGCGCTCTGGCGTGAGTAGCAGCGCGATGAAAATGCCGGCGCCGAAGAACGCCGTGGAATGTTTGTTTTCGAGACCGACTCCCAGCAGAATGCCGAACCAAAGCCAAAGGGTCGATGAACCGCCGTTGATAATCCGGACTAGCAGATACACGCATCCCATCCAGAACAGCGGCTCAAACGCGTTCATTGAGAAAAAATTACCGACAGCCAAATTGAACAACGCACAGAGTGAGCCTGCGCAGGCGAGCGCTATTGCCCACGCGCGCCCGCCAAGTTCACGCGCGATCAAACCCGTGATTGTAACCGTCGCTGCGCCCGCCAGCGCTGGGAGAAGACGGATCGCAAACAATGAGCTGCCGAGGAGAAGTTCGCTCAGTCGCAGCAGCAGGATCGACAACGGAGGTTGGTCGACATATCCGAAAGCGAGATGCCGGCCGCAGGCGATGTAATAGAGTTCGTCGCGAAAATAGCCGTAACGGCCGTTTGTCAGCAAATGGACCAGGAGGGCTGCAGCGCTGAAGAGACTTATTAGAATTGGCTCGGCGCCGGAACGCCTTTGGCTCGCTGCTGGAATTGCCGCGCACATAAATGTCATTCTGAGGGAAGCGAAGAATCTCGGATCAGTTCTGTTCCGTCGCCTATCAAGCCAAAAGTCAGAGATGTTTCGCTTCGTTCAACATGACAGCGCCTGTTGTTGAGCGCAAAAAAGTCCGGGGCGCGTAGCTTCTTTTTCGGCTAAGCAGAGATATGAGCGTGCAAGTTTACGGATGCAATCATGTGGCCATCGAGGTGGGCGACATCGAGAAGGCGGTGGCGTTTTACAAGGACGTTTTCAATCTCGAACAGATGCGTGGTGGCGAAGGGGATGCCTTTTTCAAATTGGGCGAACATCAGTTCCTCGCAATTTTCGAAGTGGAAAAGGTACAACCGGCGAACGTTCGCCATTTCGGGATCATGGTTCGCGATGAAGCGCAGCTGGCGGAAGTTCGAAAGAAACTCCAGGAAAAATATAAACTCAAACTGGAGCCGCCATTTCGCTGCGATTTTCGCGATCCATGGGGCAACCGGATTCAGGTGGTCGATCTTCACGATGAATCGCTTGTCTGGCTCTTGCCTTATGGCGAAGTCCAGAAGGCGGGCATCAAATTCGACGCCAAATAATCGATGCAGCTCGTTTTGGAGCGATGTACGATTCGTCCGTGGCGATTGGATGACGCGGAGTCGCTGGCGAAGCACGCGAACAACCGGAAGGTCTGGATCGCGCTACGCGACCTCTTCCCGCATCCGTACACAATACAGGATGCGCACGACTTCTTACGGCGAACGATAAGCGAACGGCCGACAACGCTTTTTTGTATCGACGTCGACAGCGGGGCTGTCGGCGGTATAGGCGTTCGAGTGGGGCATGATGTGCATCGACATACTGCCGAACTGGGTTACTGGCTCGGCGAGAGATTCTGGGGCCAGGGCATCATGAGTGAGGCGGTCGGGGCCTTCACAAATTTCTGCTTTAACAATTTTCCGCTTCGCCGGGTTTACGCCGAACCCTTTGCGAACAATCCTGCATCCGCGCGTGTGCTGGAAAAGGCTGGTTTCGTTTTCGAAGGCCGCCTCAGACACAACGTCATGAAGGACGGAAAGCTTCTCGATTCACTACTCTATGCGAGCACTAAGTAGAAGCTTGCCGTCGTTGTGCCGGCGGTGAATGGCGGCAGCATTATCTCGCGGTGTGGCCGTACAGCACGCCCACTTCGCCATGGACCTCGTGGTCGCTCTCCGATTGACGAAGGACGGAATTAGAATCTGCCTGCGCAGTCTGTTTTGTGTCAACGCAGCCCGAAAGTAACGACCAGACCGAAATGAGAATTACAAACTCTCGTACAAGCACGTTTCCCATCTCGATCTTCTCAATACGCAAGTCAACCTGTAGCCGCGATCGCTGATCCCGGCCCGCGACGACTCTCAACAATTGTCTCCTTTCAATTGCACGACAGCGGCGAAATGGATAAATGGGGAATAAGTCGATGATCAAAACAGTTGGATTAGCGTGCCAGTGAATTCCAAGACCAGGATTAAATGATTTCATTTATCGTTCCCGCGTACAACGAAGAAGCAGAGCTGTCATCCACTCTCGCAGCGATTCGCGCTGCGGTTTCTGGTGCGGCGCAGCCGTTCGAAATCATCGTGGTTGATGATGCATCGACGGATGCGACTTCAGAAATCGCGGAGCAAGCTGGTGCCCAAGTCGTCTCGATCCATCGACGCCAAATCGCTGCTGCTAGAAACGCCGGAGCCTGCGCCGCACGGGGTGAATATCTGTTTTTCATTGACGCCGACACGCGGATCAACCGGACTCACGTTACCCAGGGGATGGCCGCTCTCGAAGGGGGTTACGCGGGCGGCAGCGCGCGCGGGGTGATGGATGGATTCATCCCGCTCTGGAGCCGCATTTTCTTACGCGCGTTTTGCACCCTTTATTTTGGCCTCAATCTCGGCGCAGGCGCATTTCTTTTCACCACACGACGCAATTTCGCGGCCACTGGCGGTTTCGATGAGCAATACTTTGCCGGAGAAGAAGTTTATTTCAGCCTCGCGCTAAGAAAACTTGGCCGCTTCAAGGTGCTGCGGGAACCGGTTCTCACGTCCGGTCGGAAGTTGCGCATGTATTCAGCCAAAGAAATTCTTGGCACGCTCTTGATTATGATCGTCGGCGGACCCCGCATGGCGCGGTCGCGCGCGAGACTCGGTATGTGGTACGATGGCAAACGCGAAAGAGATGCGGCATGCTAATGACACAGACGCCGCTGCGCGAGGCTTCTGGTTGCCAAGCTGCGGTCTTCATCTAGATTAGCGCCTTCGTTATGGCAGAGAGCAACCAAACGTCGAGTCTCAAGGAGTTCCAACTGCATGAGAAAGATACCGGCAGCGCGGATGTGCAAGTCGCACTTCTCACCCGCCGGATCGAGCATTTGACTGAACACCTTAAGACCTACCGGAAAGATCATTCTTCGCGGCGCGGCTTGCTTAAGATGGTCGCGCATCGCCGGAGTCTGCTCGATTATTTGAGCAAAACAAAAGCCGATCGTTATAAAAAACTGATCGACAAACTGAACTTGCGCAAATAACGCGACCCCACATTCGCGTCCAACCGTTTGAACCGCTCGAAGCCGTAACTGAATTAAAAGAAAAAAGATAACCAGCAGTTCCAGGTGCAGTAATCACCTTGGATTTTAGGTTTTAGTTTCGGATCGTGGAGCTCGCCGTGGCGCGAGCGATCATCGTACGGGTTTAAAACCTACAGTCAGGGTGACCGGCCTGGAACCGCACATCCAGGAAAAGTAAAATGCAACAAAAGGTCACGGCCCAAATTGGGGCCACTCCCATCTCAATCGAAACCGGCAAAATCGCCAGACTCGCCGACGGCGCAGTCGTCGTCACGTGCGGCGACACCATGGTGCTTGCCAGTGCCGTTTCGGCCACAACAATCAAAGAAGGTCAGGATTATTTTCCCCTGACGGTCGATTATCGCGAAAAAGCAGCGGCAGTGGGAAAGTTTCCGGGCGGCTACTTCAAGCGCGAAGGGCGCCCTACAGAAAAGGAAACGCTCACGTCGCGTATGATCGATCGGCCGCTGCGGCCGCTCTTTCAACAGGGATACTTTTACGATACGCAAATCATCTCGATTTTGCTCAGCGCCGACGGCGAGAATGATCCCGACATTCTGGCGATGAACGGCGCCTCCGCGGCGCTGTGCGTTTCGGATATTCCGTTTGCCGGCCCAATCGGCGCTGTGCGCGTCGGTCGGGTGAAAGGCGAATTCGTTGCCAACCCGACGCACACGCAACGCGCCGAGAGCGATCTCGATCTTGTTTACGTCGGCACCGAAAACGATGTAATCATGATCGAGGGTTCGGCCCACGAACTGCCGGAAACCGAGTTTATCAAAGCACTCGAGTTTGCGCACCAGCATGCGCGCGAGATGATTCGCGTTCAAAAGGAACTGGCGACGATGGCGGGCAAGCCCAAACGCGAGCCGCAGTTACTTCAGGTGAATCAGGAGCTGCTCGATATCGCTTACCGTGTTGCGGGCGACAGGATCGTAGGGGCGCTTTACACGGAAGGCAAAGTGGCGCGCGCTAAGGCAGTCGATGCCTTGCGCGAGGAAGTGAAGACGGCAATCCTGGAAAGACATCCAGAGACCGATCCTTTTGCGATCTCGCAAGCATTCGATTACGTCCAAAAGAAAGCATTTCGCGTCAGCATTCTGGAAAAACAGAAACGCGTGGATGGTCGCGCCTATCAAGATTTACGACCGATCAGTTCCGAAGTAAGCGTTCTGCCGCGCGCGCACGGTTCGGCCATTTTTCAGCGCGGAGAAACCCAGGCGGTTGCTCTCGCTACGCTGGCGCCGATCGAGGAGGCACAGATGCTTGATGCTTACGGCGGAGGCGAACAATCGAAGCGGTTCATTCTGCACTACAATTTCCCGCCATTTAGCGTGGGCGAAACAGGGCGAACAGGCGGCCCCGGTCGGCGCGAGATCGGCCACGGCGCGCTGGCGGAGCGCTCGCTGGAACCAGTTGTGCCGAAAGAAAATGATTTTCGTTACGCCATTCGGATCTCGAGCGAGATCATGGAATCAAATGGATCCACCTCCATGGCAAGCGTGTGCGCCGGAACGCTTGCACTCATGGATGCGGGTGTTCCGGTGAAAACGCCGGTTGCCGGAATCTCCGTCGGATTGGTCACGGAGTTTGGAGATGATCGTCAACTGAAACGTTACGAATTGCTCACAGACATCATCGGTTCCGAGGATCATTTTGGTGATATGGATTTCAAGCTCTGTGGAACGGACGCGGGCGTCACCGGTTTTCAGCTGGACCTGAAACTCCCTGGCATTAGCCACAAGATCATGGCCGAAGCGATCCAACGCGCAAAAGAAGCGCGCACCAAGATTCTGGGATTCATGGCCAGCGCGCTGGAGAAACCGCGGGCGGAATTGTCCAAGTACGCCCCGCGAATCGAGACTATCAAAATTAATCCCGAGAAGATTGGAGCGCTGATCGGTCCTGGCGGCAAGACCATTAAGGGCATTGTCGCGGAGACCGGCGCTGAAATTAACATTGAGGACGATGGTTCGGTGCACATCTATGCGACCAGCGGCGAAAGCATGGCGCGGGCGAAGGAAATCATCGGCGGCATGACTCGTGAGATTGAGATCGGCCAGACATATCAGGGGCGCGTAGTCTCGACCAAGGAATTCGGTGCGTTTGTCGAAGTTTTCCCGGGCAGGGATGGGCTGGTGCACATTTCCGAGCTCGCGGATTTTCGCGTGAAACGGACTGAAGACGTTGCGAAAGTCGGCGACATTATTTGGGTCAAGTGCATTGGCATCGACGACAAGGGTCGCGTAAAACTTTCGCGCAAAGCCGCGCTGAAAGAACGCGCCGAAAAAGAAACTGGACAGGCCGCGTAGCTGTAGCCCGCGTGAGGTGGGTCGGCGACCCCGGCTGATCGATGACGCGGTTAGGTCTTGCGATTTTCCCGGTGCAAGCCCACCACGGCGGATTCGTCCTATGGCGAACGGGACGGTTGCGCTACATTTAGGGAACAAGGCCACCCATGATCACCCCCACGCGGCTTTCCTATGTCGTCCTCGCTGCGACAATCGTTCTTGCAGGACTTCTCCATCTCGGTGCGCCGCTACTGGTCGTCCTGTTTTCTTACTTTGCGTTGCGCCAGTTTTACTTTCTCACGAAAAGAAAATGGCTCGCTTTGATCTTGTTTGGCGTTGTTGTGGCCGGGATTGCCGCGGCAGCAGTCTTTCTCACTCGTGCGGCAGTTCTGGCGTTGCCGGACGTTGCTGACACTTCGATTCCTTCAGCCAGCGCCTGGGCTCAAAAGCGCCAGATTGAGTTACCATTCACCGATTTTGAAAGTCTCAGACAAGTGGTCATCGACGCGCTTGGACAGGAAGCGAATTATCTGCGAAACGTCGCTAATTTTGCCAGAAGCGCGACAGCGGTGCTGGTTTTCTGCATACTCGGCATCGTCGCAGCCGGGAGCCTGTTTATTAAAACTGGCCTGGACCCTTACCGTGGGACTCATCGCTTGAAGAACAATCTCTACTCCATTTGCTGCGATAAAGTTTCAATGCGGTTCCGCGATTTCTATCGCGCCTTCGCCACGGTCATGGGTGCGCAGATCACGATCTCATTTATCAATACCGTATTGACGGCGATTTTCCTACTCGCGGTACGCCTGCCACATGCGCCATTGCTCATTGCGGTCACGTTTCTTTGCGGTCTTGTGCCTATCGTCGGCAACCTGATCAGCAATACGATCATCGTCTTCGTCGCTTTGACGGTGTCCTTGAAGCTGGCGATTTTCGCGTTGGTATTTCTGGTTGTGATCCACAAGCTGGAATATTTTCTAAACAGCAAAATCATCGGAGACCGGATTCGGAACCCGGTTTGGCTGACCTTGATCGCGCTCATCATCGGCGAGCGGCTCATGGGCATCCCGGGCTTGATCCTGGCGCCGGTCGTATTGAATTATCTGCGGGTGGAAATGCTGACTGTCGAAGTGCGGCCCGTGCAGGAAAAAGTTGAATTGGTTGAAGCGCCTGCTCGCGAAAGTTTTCGGAGTTAAATCGGTAAGAACTTCTCCGTTTTAACGATTCAACGTTTCAACGATTTAACGGTGACGAAGTCATGAAGGCCGGTTTTCTTGAGAAACTGATCGAACGACTCGGGCGCATTGGGCCGGAAGAAGTTCAAAATTACTTCCTGCGCCTGGCCCAGGAAAAAGGTTTTCTGGAAACCGTTTTCCATGCGATCCACGAAGGCATCATTGTGACCGATTCAAAGGGTCGGGTCACCTATTTGAACGACGCGGCATGCAAATTGTTTGGACTGGAGGCGGCGGACGCTATCGGAAAACGGCTGGACGAACGTGTTCGCGGCCTCGATTGGGGATCGCTTACGCACAGCGGCGGACCGCTCAGTCGTGATATGGAGATTTTCTATCCGGAGAATCGCTTCATCAATTTTTACATCGTGCCGTTAATGATCGAATCACGGGATTCTGTAGGCGGAATCGGTGATTCCGCCCGGCCGGGATCGGCGATCCCGGCTACAGGGCAACAGGTCGGACACGTCCTGATCCTGCGCGACATCACGGAGAGTCGGCGCACAGCACAGGAAACCATCGAATCAGAGCGCTTGAATGCTCTTACGTTGCTGGCAGCAGGGGTGGCGCACGAAATTGGTAATCCGCTTAACTCGCTGCACATCCATTTACAATTGATGGAGCGCAAAGCACAGGAACTGGACCACCAGTTCCTGCGGGCGATTCGGCCGACGCATCCGCGGCTCCATCCGGAGAATGTGAACACGATCGTCGAGGAAGCGGTGCGCTTCTTCGCTCCCGAAATTCAAGACCGCGACATGGTCGTGGAACAGGAGCTGCGAGCGGACCTCCCTTTACTGCAACTCGATCGTGAGCAGATGAAGCAGGCGTTTTATAACGTGATTAAAAACAGCCTCGAAGCCATGAGGCGCCGTGGCATCTTGCGCATTCGCACCGACCTCGACGACACATATGTAATGGTCAGTTTCACTGATACTGGCAGTGGTATGTCGGCAGAAAACCTCAGCCGCGTATTCGAGCCTTACTTCACAACCAAACCGTCCGGCACTGGACTTGGATTGTTAATTGTCCGCCGCATTGTGCGCGAGCATGGCGGAGAACTCTCCATCGAGAGCAGCCAGGGCGAAGGTCTCACGCTTACGATTCGATTGCCATACGTCGAAAAGCGCATTCGAATGTTGGAAGCGGGCGAAAGCAAAACGCCACCTCAAGTAGCTGTTGCTCCTTGAATGTTAATCGTCGCCAAATGTTTGCTTGAGCCAGTCCTCGAACTGACGAAAGAGAAGCTGCAGATACGCGCCGGGCGAGTCCTTGAAGAGTTCGATGATGCGCGGGCTAAGGTCTTGTTCAGGCTGATCAATCGTGCCCGAAAGATGTACTGTGGTCCACAGATAGCCGCTCTGGCGACGGCTGAAAATTTCTTCGGGGTTTGGCAGCCAATCGAGATATTTGCGGGCAACTCCAAGCTGAATTGCACCGCTTAATGCGCGGCGATCAATCCCGATTGCTCCCTCGACACGGAATTTTCCTTTCTCTTCAAGTGCGATGTCTTTGATTTCAATGCTCGGATAACGCCAGGTAAAATTGAGCGAGCAATCAGTCAGGTCCAGATGCTCGAATGATTTTTCATGTGTCAGGTCCGAGAGTTTTTTCAGAAACGGAAGGTTGTCCGCGCGTCCGCCTCCCACACGCAGCGAGCCTTCGCCTGACGAATCTTCCAGCTTCGGGGTGGCTCCCATCCAATGAACGCTGCCGGAGGCGCTGCCGCTTAAATGCTCTTTCCATTTGTCCGGGAGCCAGTGGCGTATCGGCACGCGCTCGAAATTCGCGCGAAAGTCCGTACTCCTGTCTTTTCCGATCCCGGCGGTTCCCTGGCCGTGGATGTTTCCTTCACTTCTCTCGTCGGACGCCAGGTCAACATGGTTAATCGTCACCAGCGTTTTTGTGATGAGAACGTTGGCGTGACGCAGATAAAGATCGGGCAGCAGCGCCATGTTCAATTTGCCGCCAATTGCGGCATAATCGAAATCCCGGCCCTGAGGAGTGATGAGCAGATGCGTGCCGAAGAAGCCCGCGCGTTTGCCGCGAAACTGCCACGTCACATTGGCATGTTCGGACTCAATTCGCTTCATATACACGCGGTTCGGCAAAAAAAACGCGAACCACGGCTTTGGCGCGACCTCTTCAGGATTTGCTTCGTAAATTTGAATTTCGACCTTGCCTGATTCGACGTGAATATCGCTGAACCTCCATTGACGTATAAACACGCCCAACGGATCAAATCTGGCAGTGATTCCGTGAGCATCGACGAATTTCAGCGCTCGCTCCCCGTTGCCTGCCTCAAAGCTTTCGGCTTGTGCCGTCAACGGACTCGTTCGTCGGATGGGGGAGTAACGCCCGCTTGGAAAATGCAAACCGTTGGCGGTTTCGTTTTCCATGGCGACGCGGAACGCATCGCCTTCAATGTAATGCGTAACCAAGGGACTGAAAAAAACGATCGCCCCGGTCGCAGCAACGATAACGACAAAAATCGCGATCGCTGCGGCGCAGATCAGCAGTTTCCTTCGCAAGGGTCCAAGGTTACAAAGGTATATCGTTTCAAGTTACACAAACGCCTTTTGTAACTCTTTTAACCTTTAACGTGTCACTTGGCTTTGCCGGTCATTCCCAGTTGCGCAAACAGAAATGCGTAAATGTCGGCCAATTGTTTAATGCGCTCGTTCAGGGCGGTGCCAATGCCGTGACCTGCGCTGGAGCTCGTCCGCAATAGAATCGGATTCTGAGATTTGTTCCCTTCATCCAGGCGAGCGACCATCTTGCGCGAATGATATGGCGCAACTCGCCCGTCGTTCGCGCCGGTCATCATCAGAATGGAAGGATATTTCGTCCCATCGACGACGTGATGGTATGGCGAATACGCATAGAGCGCGGTGAATTGTTCCGGGTCTTTTACCGTGCCAAATTCGGTCACGTTGAACGCGCCGTTTGGCGCGAGTTCCACGCGGAGCATATCGTAAATTCCCACCTGGGACACGACAGCCCTCATCAAATCGGGGTGCTGGGTAATCATTGCGCCCATCAGAAGGCCACCGTTGCTTCCTCCCTGGATCGCAAGTTTTTCGGGACGCGTGTACTTTTCTCTAATCAAATATTCCGCCGCAGCAGCGAAATCGTCGAACACGTTTTGCTTTTTCGTGAGATTACCGGTCTTGTGCCAGTCTTCACCGAACTCGCCGCCTCCTCGAACATTCGCCACCACATATACGCCGCCGTGATCGAACCAAAGCCGGCGCGTAAATTCAAAATTCGGGGACATGCTGATTCCGTAGCCGCCATAGCCGTAAAGCAATGTCGGGTTCTGCCCCTCCCGTTTCATTCCGTTGCGGAAAATGATGTTGAGCGGAATTTTCGTGCCGTCCTTTGAGGTCGCGACTTCGCGTGTCACTTCGATATCGGCAAATGAGACGGGCGATGTGCTGCGCAGCGCCGTTTTTACCGGCTCGGTTTTTTCCTTCGGACAATGGAACCAAGTTGCTGGTTCGGTATAACTCTGGTCCCGAAATAGAAGGGAACCGTCCTCGAGAGCGACCATTTCCTGCACAGAAGATATTTTTGGAATCGGGATGATTGTTTCGCCTTTGCCGTCCAGGCCGAAGCGGCGAATTTGAGATGGACCACCAAGCAGGTCGCCAATGAACAAGGCGCCGGCTGTGGGCACGATTTGTTGGATAACCGGCTCGCCAGTTGGAACGATCTCAACGGCTTTGCCTAATTCCGGCGTCTCGAGTGACAGACGGAGAACTTTTCCGCGTGGCGCCGCGTTGCGCGAGAGAAGGTACACAGCGTTGTCGCGTCCAAGGCGGGCAGCCTTGATCTGGTCGTTGAATTGTGTGATCTGCTTCCAGGTGCCGTCTGGTCCAAGCAGGTAATGTGCAAAATCGCCGCCATCGCCGTTCGCGACGGAGGCGAGAATGTATCGGCCGTCGTGCGAACCTTCCAAAACGATCTCAGCGATTCGCGGAAAGTCTTTTCCGATGGAGTACGTATCCTCGGTGTCGGGCGTGCCGAGCTTGTGAAAATAGACCTGCTGATAAAAGTTCAGGTCGGCTTCGGGCCGCTCATCTTTTCTGGGAAACCGTGTGTAATAGACCCCGGTGCCGTCGCCGTTCCATGCTGCATTGCCGCCCGCCGTCGGATACTGGACGCGGGCAATCGTGTCCGGCAGCGCTTTGCCAGTGGCGGTCTCGTAAAAATGAAGAATGCCGTCTTCACTTCCACCTTTGGAAAGCGACACCGCGACATATTTGCCGTCCCATGACGGAACGAACCAATCGATCGCGGTCGTGCCTTTGGCGTCCAGCACATTCGGGTCAAGCACGACTTTCTCAGATTTGAGGTCGTCAACCGACGTGAGCGTGACCAGTAACGGTTGTTGCTTTGGTGGCTGGAATTTCATCACGAACAACAGTCCGGGTCGTGAAACAAGCGAGGAATAACTGGGCGAAGTTTTTGCGTACCACTCCGTTAATTGCTTTTCGATGGCCGCCCGATCTGGCAACTGATCGAGATATTGCCTGGTCCGCTGATTCTGTGCGTCCGACCAGGCTTTCACCTCCGGCTCATCATCTTTTTCGAGCCATTGAT
>QHPC01000183.1 GCA_003218915.1 Verrucomicrobiota bacterium | reverse complement strand
AATCAGAAAAAATCTCGGTGGCAGCAAACGGTTATCATTACGGTCTGCCAACCGAGGAACCCGGCGATTATGTGCTTGAACTGCGCGACGATCAGAATCGCATTCTCAGCAAGCTGCGGTTCTCGGTCGTGGGTCGCGCTGCAATGACCGGCGCCCTCGAGAAAAACGCAGAGCTGCAGATCAAACTTAACGCCAGGGAGTATCGCGCCGGCGATGAAATTGAATTAAGCGTCACCGCGCCATACAGTGGCTACGGTCTTATCACAATCGAACGGGAAAAGGTTTACGCCTACAGCTGGTTCCAAACCAACACCGCCAGCAGCATCCAGCACATTCGCCTGCCTCAAAATTTTGAAGGCAGCGGTTACATCAATGTTGCGTTTGTGCGGGCGCTCGATTCTAAGGAAATTTTTGTCAGCCCCCTCAGTTACGGCGTCGTCCCATTCACTGCCAATATCGAAAAGCGCCGACTCAAGATCGATCTCCAGGCCGCAGCGAAAGTGAAACCGGGCGAACCGTTGCACATCAGCTACAAGACCGACCGGCCCAGCAAGATAGTCATTTTCGCGGTCGATCAGGGAATTCTGCAAGTTACCGGTTACAAAACTCCGGACCCGCTAACCTATCTCTTCCGCAAATGCGCTCTCGGCGTGGAGACGGCGCAGATCGTCGATCTTATCATTCCGGAATTTTCGTTGCTGCGTTCTCTCTCCGCGTTCGGTGGCGACGGCGGCGAAGTTCAGAGATTGAATCCGTTTAAGCGCGTCACGGAAAAACCTGTAGTCTTTTGGTCCGGCATTATCGATGCTGACACAACAGCTCGCGAAGTTGTCTACGACGTGCCCGACTTTTTCGACGGCACGCTAAAGATAATGGCGGTCGGCGTTTCAAATGAAACAGCCGGGTCAGCCGACCGCGATGCGCTGATCCGTGGACCTTTTGTCGTAACGCCAAGCGCGCCGGTGCTGGCCGCTCCCGGCGACGAATTCGAGGTTGGCGTGACCGTCGCGAACAATGTCGAGGGGTCCGGTGCCGATGCGGAGGTGGAGCTGCGCGCCGATACATCTCCGCAATTGTCGATCGTGGGAACACCAACCCAGAAATTGCGAATCGCAGAAGGGCGCGAGCAAAGCGCGAAGTTCCGCTTCCATGTCAACGACATGCTCGGCTCCGGCGAAATAAAGTTCGTCGCGCGCCGAAATGGTATTGAGACGCGGCGCCGCACTACGCTGAGTGTTCGTCCGGCCGTTCCCTACGCGACCGATGTTCGCAGCGGCAATTTCAAAAAAGGACATGTGGACGTTCAAATTACACGGGCGATCTATTCCGAGTTCGCCAAGCGCGAGGCCGCTGTTGCGGCTATGCCGTTGGGACTCGCGCATGGTCTTTATGTTTTTCTAAAAGATTTTCCTCATGGTTGCAGCGAACAGATCACGAGTGGCGCATTCTGCCGGCTGCTGCTCTCAGATGAAGCCGATTTCGGTCTTAGTCGAGCCGAGGTAAACACTCAGCTTGAAAAAACGTTCGCGACTCTGCGACGCCGGCAAAACGATCAGGGCGCGTTCGGTTATTGGGCGCCGGAAACAGATCAGAAGATCAGTTTCAATTCCGTTTACGTGATGGATTTCCTGAGCACGGCGAAAACAGCCGGCTTTGCGCCGCCCGCGGACATGTTCGCAAGCGGCTTGCGCTATTTGCAAAAGATGGTCACGCTCGAGCCCTCGACTCTGGCCGATGCGCGAACCATTGCCTACGGGATTTACGTGCTCACGCGCGAAGGTGTCGTAACGACCAATTACATTCTTAATCTGCGCGATTATCTCGATCAGCATCAGACTGATATATGGCAAAATGATGTAACCGGCGTTTACCTCGCGGGCGCGCTCAAGCTTCTGCACAAAGACAAAGATGCAGACGATTTGATCGGCGCCTACAAGATCGCAAATGATTCGAGCGGGGATTATGACGACTTCTGCCAACCGCTCGGAGCAAACGCGCAATACATTACCGTGCTCGCCCGCGCGTTTCCGTCGCGTCTGAAAGGAATCTCGGCGGCGGAATTCGAGCAAATTCTGCAGCCGATCGGGCGCGGGGAATTCAACACGCTCTCGGCCGCTTATGCTGTTTCGGCTCTGAAATCGTACTCACACGCCATCGCGCAAACGCTGCCCGTACTCAGCATTGCTGAAATTCACAAAGACAAGCGCGAGGTTGCCCTAACGAGCGGTGCGAAATTGCTGCAACGGACTGCTTTTTCCAAAGACGCGATTGCGCTTCGCTTCAACAGCGCTGGAAAGCTCAGCGGCCCGGGCGCCTTTTTCCAGGTGGTGGAAGCTGGATTTGATCGACATGTTCCGACGCAGCCGGTCACCGCCGGATTGGAAGTTCATCGCGAGTTACTCGACAAGGACAATCAGCCGGTCACGCGGACCAAACTGGGCGAACCGATTCATGTCCGTCTGCAGGCGAGAACAGTGCGCGATGAACCCGTCACCAATGTTGCCATTATCGATCTTCTGCCCGGCGGGTTCGAAGTGGTCGGGGCATCTTTGCAACCGGGCGTTTCGACAATTGCCGGCGTCGATTATGTCGATGTTCGTGAAGATCGCGCCGTCTTTTACGCGACCGTTTCCAGCAGCGTACTCGAGATCAATTACCAGATTAAATCATCTAATCGCGGCGAGTTTACGGTGCCGCCTATTTTCGCTGAATCGATGTACGAGCGGGCCATCAAAGGCTGCGGCGTTGGAGGAAAGATCAGCGTGACGGAGTAGCCCCCTTTCGAGTTACAGAAAATGAAAACGATTGGGCACTATAAGAAAACGTTGCTCGCGTTCTCGCTCCTTTGCGCGTGTGCCGCTGTTACCTGGATCGCGCTACCCAGGCCGCCATTACTCGATGGAATCTCATTCTCGCAATGCGTTCGCGATCGCAACGGGAAACTGCTTCGCATCACTCTGACAACCGACCAGAAATATCGGGTCTGGACTTCTTTGCCAAATATTTCGCCTGCGCTGATCGATGCCACCCTTCAGTTTGAAGACAAATACTATAGGTACCATCCGGGAGTTAACCCAGTGGCGTTGGTGCGGGCGGCATTTGGTTTGCGACCGGGCGGGGCGCGTAGCGGCGCTTCGACCATCGCCATGCAACTGGCGCGGTTGCGTTATCATCTGCGCACCCGCACTCTCGGCGGTAAGTTCGTGCAAATTGTTCGCGCGCTCGAGCTCGAGCGGCATTACTCGAAATCCCAAATTCTCGAAGCTTACCTGAATCTCGCCCCCTATGGGCGAAACATCGAAGGCGTCGGCGCGGCGAGTCAAATCTATTTCAGCAAGAGCGCCGGGCACTTGACCATGCCGGAAGCAATTTCGCTCTGCGTCATTCCGCAAAGCCCGACCCGGCGCGCGTTGTTTGCCGACCGCGATAACCGCTCGCTCGATTCGGCGTTGAGCGACTGGTACGATCGCGCAAAAATCAACCGACAATTCTTCGGGCGCTCATTCAGCGCTCGCGCGCAAACGGAACGCATATTTCTGGCACCGCACTTTGTCCAGCAAGTTGTGGCGGCCGAGAAAGGCAGAGACGACATCGTGACCACCCTCGACCTCGCGAAGCAACAACTAATCGAGCGCCGAATCACCGACTACATTCGCGCAAATCGCAGTCGCGGAATCCAAAACGCGGCGGCACTGTTAATCGATACGCGGAGCATGGATGTGCTCGCACAAGTGGGCTCGGCCGATTTCTTCAACGGCGAAATCCAGGGACAAGTGGATGGAACACGTGCCCCGCGCTCGCCCGGTTCCACACTAAAACCATTCGTTTACGCGCTCGCCCTGGAGCAGGGATTGATTCATCCGTTATCGATCCTATCCGACGCGCCGCAGAGTTTTGGCGATTACGATCCGGAAAATTTCGATCGGGAATTCGTCGGCCCGATCCGCGCATGTGACGCGCTCGCGCGAAGCCGCAATCTTCCCGCGGTTGAGCTGGCATCCCGACTGCGTCATCCCACGCTTTATGAATTTCTCCGCGGCGCAGGCGTCAAGTTACCGCGCTCGGAAGCTCTTTATGGGTTGACGCTTCCGCTGGGCGGGGCCGAAGTCACGATGGAGGACCTGGTGCGCCTGTACGCTGCGCTTGCCAATAACGGAGAGTTGCGGCCGCTACGCCGGACTTCACACGATCCAGTCGCCTTGCGCGGCCGCCGGATGATCATGCCGGAAGCTGCATTTCTAACTTTGGAGATGCTCGACCTGCCACGGCCCGAGATCAGCCGGGCATATTCCGATCAAGCCGCGCCGGTGTTTTGGAAAACGGGAACGTCTCACGGTTTTCGCGACGCGTGGTCAGTGGCTCTCTTCAATCATTACGTGCTTGCGATTTGGATCGGAAATTTTGATGGGCGCGCAAACGGGAATTTTGTCGGACGAATCGCCGCTGCCCCGCTCTTGTTTCAAATAATCGACAGCTTACGT
>QHPC01000182.1 GCA_003218915.1 Verrucomicrobiota bacterium | reverse complement strand
GCTAGTAATCCTGGCCGCTGTTTCGGGGTAGGATCATCAGGATCCGATCGATTTCTGAATTCGCTGTGCGCCGGGTGATTGGACACGCGCGCGCGCATGGCTACAATGCGTCGCCCGTTTTTCTACAGACGAATTGAATGAATAAGGTCGACGCGCAGCGACAGAAAGAAATTCAACAAGCAGAGGAACTGCTTTTTGCAGGTCCGCAGGCGCTTGGTTTTGCTAAAGGCCTTTTCCAGGGACATTTCGTTGCCGATTGGGTGATGCCCTATCCGCGCATTCCGGCAGCGCAACAGGCCGAGCTGGATGGAAGTCTCACCGAGCTTCGCCAATTTCTGGATGAGCATCTCGATCCTGCGGAGATCGATCGGAAAGCCGATATACCGCGCAGCGTGATTGATGGCCTCGGCCGAGTCGGCGTGCTCGGCATGACTGCGCCGAAGGAATATGGCGGGCGCGGATTCTCGCAAATGGCCAACTGCAAAATCCTGGAAGAAATTGGCCGCCGTTGCGCATCGACATCGGTTTTTGTGAATGCGCACCACTCTATTGGAATTCGCGCGTTATTACTGTTTGGAACGCACGAGCAAAAACAGCGATGGCTTCCAAAATTGTCGACCGGCGAGCAACTGGGTGCATTTGCGCTGACCGAAAAGGAAGCGGGGTCGGATGCGGCGAACGTGCAAATGCAGGCGCGACCGAGCGAAGACGGCTCGCATTTCGTTCTGAACGGTGAAAAGCGCTACATCACCAACGCTGCTATCGCCGATGTGCTGACTGTGATGGCGCGCACGCCGGTGCCCGGATCGGACAAGACCTCGATTACTGCATTCCTGGTCACACCGGACATGCCTGGATTCGAAATGCTTGAAGCTCGAATGCCGAAGATGGGAATCCGCGGCACGGCGACTGGTCGATTCGCGTTACGCGACGTCAAAGTTCCCAAGGAAAATATTCTCGGCCCGCCGGGCAAAGGCCTCAAGGTCGCGCTGACGGTTCTCGATTTCGGACGCACAACATTCGGCGCATGCTGCACCGGTGCGGCCAAGACCTGTTTGCGTTTGGCGATCGAACACGCAAACACGCGCAAACAATTCAACAAAACACTCGGTAATTTTCACCTGGTCCAAAAGAAAATCGCGCGCATCGCGGCGGACGCTTACGCGATGGAAGCGATGACCACGATCACCGCGGCGTTAATCGATCGCGGGCTGGAGGATTACATGCTCGAGACGGCGATGCTAAAAGTGTTTACGACCGAGCGGCTTTGGGAGTGTATCAACGACGTATTTCAGATTTATGGCGGCTCTGCGTATTTTGTCGATTGTCCGCTGGAGAGAATGATGCGCGACGCACGCATTAACCAGATCGGCGAAGGCGCGAACGAAGTGCTGACTTCGTTTGTCGCACTGGTGGGGATGCGTGGACCGGGCATGGAGTTCAAGGAAATCTACGACACGATGATGAAACCGACACGGGAGCGGGGCATCGCGAAAGCGTGGGCAGCTGGCAAACAGCGACTTGGCGCCACCGTGCGGGTCCCCGAGATTCCAGTACACAGCGCCGAGCTGCGATGGTTTGCCAATCAACTTGGCCGCTTGATCTGGCGTTTTAATGTAGCTGTGAACCGCGCACTGATCACTTACCGCGAGCCGATACTTGATATGCAGCTTGTCCAGGAACGGATCGCAAACGCCGCGATGGACCTTTTTGCCTCAACCTGCGTGCTCAGTCGATACGATACCGAGCTTCAATTTACGCAACGCAATGGAAGTTCTTCGTCCCCTGACCAGTTCGCTGCGGATCTGTTCTTACGCCAGTCCTTCCGCCGGATCCGCCATTTCCTGGCTGGGCTTACGGATAACGAGGATAAGTTGGTGCTTGCGACAGCAAAGTCGGTTTTGGGTAAGCCAGAAAGCTAATTCCGAACGCATTCGCGAGAAAAAATTTGGCCCGCGCATCTACACCGACAAAGACGCGAAGAATGGTTTGGCGCGCAAAAATATAGATCCACGTCCGCGCTGCCGTGCCGGCAGCACGCCATTACCGGCGAAACCGTCCGAGGTTTAGTTATTGCCCGTTACGGTGGCCTAAAATATCCAATGCGCCGTGAGTGGTCGGAATTGCAGCGAGCCGGTCGCAAGGTTGCGGAATGCGGGAGCCTGCGGCCACAGTGTAGCACATCTTCTTTGAGGTCTTGACGACCTGCTGTGGTTGTGGCCGGAGCACGACGTTCTTGCTCGGATCAGCAGCAGCCGATGCGCAAAACGCGAGCGCAAGCGCAACGCTTGCGCATCGGACCGACCAGCCGCCCAGGCGACTTGGTCTGCCTACTGTTTTCACGGCCTAAGTGTGATTCCGCTTCAAATCCTATGCAAGCCTATTTTGCCGGCATTTTAAGACAACAAACCGAGATTTTCGGCCACCGTGCTACTTACGGTTAATCCGTCCAAAGGAAGTGCTCCAGGCGAAGATTGGTAAGACGCGCTTTTGCTTCTTCGCTTCGGCTCCCTCCCGCGGCAGCTAGTTTCTCATAGATGGCAGCCGCAGATTCCCACTTCGAATCTTCCTCCAACAGGCGCGCAGCGTTAAACCCAGCCTTGTAATACCAGAAGAGTTCGCGCCGCCGATCCGGACGCGTGTCTTCCTCCAAGATTTTGTAAAAAGTGGCAAGCGCACTGGCGCGCTCGCTTTTCTTCTCCAAACACAATCCCTTCTTAAACAGTGCCTGGTTGCGCCAGTGAATCGGCTCGTCCTTGTCGGAGGCGAGTTGATCATAGATTTCGATCGCACGCTGGTAATTGTTTGGATCGGTTGTGCCCATCTCAAAGAAGATGTCGCCCTTGCCGCATAGCGCCTCGCGTTTTTCTGAAGGACCGGCATCGCTCTTTAGGACCTCATCGTATAAGGCCAGAGCATCCTTGGGTTTCCCAAGCTTGCGCTCAATCACAGCCTGCTCATTGCGCGCAGCCCATCGCAGCGCGCCGTTCTGCCGCACGACCTGATCAAACAAAACAATTGCCCGGTCCAACGAATGTTCACCCATGCTGGACATCGCTGACTCTGCCGCGAAGAAGACGGCTTTTTCACCAAGCGAATTGTCGGGAGTCTGTTGCGCAATAAGTTCAAACTGCGTCTGCGCGTTCGCAAAGTCTTGGCGTCGGTAATAAAGCTCAGCCAACTTCATTCGAACTTCCGGAGCGAAGGGCGAGTTTCCATGTTGTTCGAGGAAGCGCTTTGCAAGCTCAATAACTTTCGCTTCGTTGCCACCACTTGATTCCTCAACCCAGATGTCGAGATAATCCCCGCGTTCCGCGGCTTGCGCCGTTGGCGACTCAGCGGCGAAAGTCAGATACTTACGCGCTTCATCGAGACGCGGTGGCGAGGCATGAAAGGCCAGTTCCGCCAGGCTGACCAAAGCTTCCGACACGCGAGGATTCTTGGGAAAATCATGAATGAACTGTTGCAGCGATTTCGCCGCTTTTTCGTCGCCTTTTGCCGCTTGCACCAGGCCTTCCTCCAATCGCAGGTCGGCACGCGCCTCTTCGTCGCCACCCAATTTTTCAAGGTCACCGTAATCAGTCAGAAAACGTGTATGGTCACCGAGTTGGAGCCAGCCGGTAGACGCGTTGAAAAGCGCAACCTTTGCCCACGACGAACCGGAACGCGCGATTTGTTCAAAATCCGTGGAAGCTCTGCCAAATCGCCTCGCAAGGTATTGCGCCTGGGCGGATAAAAAATCGATTTGGGTAACCAAAGACGGCGTGGGATGAAACGAGCGCGAGTCGTTCAAAATCGCAATCGCCTCATCGAGGTGTTTGTCCTCGACTTCGAATTTTGCAAACTCGAGCAGAGCGGGCGCGATCGCCTGAGATTTTACGCCGGTGTGGCGAAGATCGGTAAATAATTGTCGAGCCCGCTCCCTGCGCCCCGCACGAATTTCGAACCGGGCGAGATACCATCGCGCAAGTGTTCGTCGTGGCTGTTCGGGACTGCGCACCCATCTCTCCAGCTCGTTGCGGGATGGTTTGTGTTCCTCTCGATACAACTCATCGAGTCTCGCGAAGAGAAGAGGAAGGTCCGGATCTGCTGGATGACGATCAATAAACTGCTCAATGACGTCGTCTGCGATTTCCGGCGTTTTGAGTTGCGCTTGCGCTTCCGCGACACCGAAGACTGCTGCGATTAGCGTGGAGTGAGCTGCTCCCTGTGGTCTTTTCAAGAGACCCTGAAAAATGCCGATCGCTCTTTCAGGTCGCCGCTGCATTAATTCCAGGCGTCCCCGCAACACCCGGCGTTCTCTTCGTTCCGCGACCGACGTTGGCTGCATCTCTTCAAGAAGACGACGCGCGCCGGCAGCATCGCCCGTTTCAATGTACAATTCGGCTGCTCGCAACTGCGTTCGCGTTGCCCATTCCTTGTCATGAATGAGAAGCGTAAATTTCTTCAGCGCTTCATCGCGTCTTCCCAACGCGCGCAGCATTTCCGCCGCTCCAAATATCGCCGCGCTGTAAAATGGCGACCTTTCATCGTTGGCCAGTTGCTCGTAAAGCGGCAGGGCTTCACCCCACCGATGCAGGCTGGCGAGGGCCTGTGCGCGCCAAAATCTTGCCCAGGGTAGTTCGCGGACCCGGCTATCTGCCAACAAAACCAGAGTATTGTCTGGCTGCTTTGCAGTTATTTGCGCTTCGGCAAGCTTCTCCACGACCGCGCGCCACTCGGCTTCCGGCAAATTATTGTTTAGCAACGCCTGCAACCGCACGAGTGCAACTTCCGGCACTCCTTCGGCAATTGGCGCGCTAGCTTCGGAAATTTCGTTGGAAAAGTCTGCGCGGGCCAATTGCGCGAGCAGGCTCATCAGGCACATCAGTCCTATGCGTCTTATGAGGCTCATGTGTTCTTCAACGACGGCCGCAGATATTGCCCGGTATAGCTGCCTGGCAATTCGGCGATCTTCTCTGGTGGGCCTTCTCCTACGATCTTGCCGCCATCCTTTCCCCCCTCGGGCCCCAGATCAATGATCCAATCCGCACACTTGATCATCT
>QHPC01000377.1 GCA_003218915.1 Verrucomicrobiota bacterium | reverse complement strand
AGAGATGATTGAGCGTCTGGAATCCGAGTTCGAGAAGGAGGGCGCCCACGTCGAGCAGGTCCAAAAGATGGACAAGCGGCACTTCTCATACATGGCCGGGGCGCTCGATTCCGGTTATTACGTAAACTTCATCTTGAATGCCGATCCACAATCGATCGTGCGACTGCGCTCGAAGTTTAAACTGGATCCCGACGTTTACCGGCAGCATTATCAGCGTCTCGAAGCGAAGAAGGAGAAAACGCCAAAAAAGGTGGCAAAACCGAAGTGATTTCGCTATAACCTCGACATGGCCAACCTCAACAAAGTTCTTTTGCTCGGGAATGTCACGCGCGATCCCGAAGTGCGTTACACTCCCAAAGGCAGCGCTGTCTGCGATCTCGGAATTGCGGTAAATCGTGCTTACACCACCGACAGTGGCGAGAAGCGCGAGGAAGTCACATTTGTCGATGTCACGCTCTGGGGACGAACGGCAGAGGTGGCCAGCGAGTACCTGAAAAAGGGCAGACCGGTTTTCATCGAAGGCCGGCTGCAAATGGACACTTGGGACGACAAGCAGACCGGGCAGAAACGCTCAAGGCTTCGGGTCGTGGCCGAGAACATGCAACTGCTCGGCGGTCGTCCTCCTGGTGGGACTGCCGACGCGACCGGAGAAAGCCGGCAAACCGGCGCGCCGCCTAAATCATCCGCGACATCCGAGCCGGACGAAGACGAGATTCCGTTTTAATTCCAGCACGTTCTTCGCTTGAACGCGACACGTGTTTCACCTAAATTACACGTGTTGTGAAGCAGAAGCTAACGCTGACAATTGAGCGGAGTGCGATCGCAGAAGCCAAGAAATTTGCAAGACGCAACGGCACGTCACTTTCCCAGATGGTGGAGGATCAATTTAGGAGGCTTCCCTCTGGTTCATTCACCAAGCGGTGGTATGGAAAGTTTAAAGTTCCACGACCGAACCCAAAGGACCCGCGCCTGACGTATCTATTGCGTAAGCACCGGGAACGGCCGTCATAGCCTGGCATACCGTCTCAAATCTGTTTTATTTAATTTGCGCTGCGCGCTCGGATTCGTTCGCGCGGTCGTTTATCAGCGACCTGATCAAAGTTGTTACGGTCACGAGCGGTGGTACCGAAGGGGTGCGCCAAGCGTTGGCCATGCGCATGAAGGACCTTGAAGACGCGCTGCAAGTAGCCGCAGCCATTTCTGGCAGCGTCGACCATATTGTAACACGGAACACCACAGATTATCGCGGCTCGGTAATCCCCGCGCTCACACCGCGCGAATTTCTGAGAAGATTTGTTGCCCAAACATGAATGCGACTGAAGCCTGCATCGCGCTCAACATGCTGCCCACCGTCGGGCCGGTGCGACTGCGCAAATTGCTCGAGGTTTTTCATGAACCCCAACAAATCCTCGCAGCAAAACGAAGCGAGCTTCGCAGGGTGGAAGGCATCGGTAACGAAGTTGCCGACCAAATTTCCAATTGGGAATCAACCATTGATCTTTCCGCAGAGCTCCAAAGGGTCCGCGATTTCGGCGCCACTGTGATCACCCAGCAATCGATATCATATCCTCGCCCGTTACGCGAGATTCATGCACCGCCAATAGTGCTCTACGTCTGTGGCGAATTACAAGAGCGCGATCATCACGCTATCGGTGTCATCGGCGCACGGCGCACGACACATTACGGACTGGAATCGGCGAAAAAGCTTTCTTACCAACTTGCTTATGCAGGGCTGACTGTGATCAGCGGATTAGCGCGAGGCATTGACACCGCTGCTCATCAAGGCGCGCTCGCGGCGAAGGGGCGCACAATCGCGGTCATCGGCTCAGGACTGGCCAGACTCTACCCTCCGGAGAACAGGCCTTTGGCAGAAAAAATCCAGAGCGGGAATGGCGCAATCGTCTCCGAGTTCTCGATGGATATCGAACCAGATCGACAAACCTTTCCAATGCGTAACCGCATTATTTCAGGCTGGAGTCACGGCATTCTGGTGGTGGAAGCAGGACTGAACAGCGGCGCGCTCATCACGGCGGCACAGGCGCTGGAACAAGGCCGCTCAGTTTACGCTGTGCCCGGCCACATCAACGCGCCGAGCGCGATGGGATCGAACCGACTAATTCAGCAGGGGGCAAAGCTGGTCATGGACGCATCGGACATTCTGGAGGATTTGGAAGTCCTGTTGCCGGAGGCGAAACCGTCGCCGGAAACCGCAGCGCGGCCGCTGCCGCCACTCTCGGACGAAGAGCGCCGAGTTTACAACGCGATCGATGCTACCGAGACCTCCATCGACGATATCGCTGTCCGGAGCGAATTGCCAAGCGCAGCCGTTTCATCAACACTCTTGCAATTGGAACTGAAACGGCTGGTCAAGCAGTTGCCTGGAAAATACTTCGTTAAACTAGGCTGATGCCGAGATGTGCTTGACCGATGCATATTGTGATCGCATCATTATATGCATGAGGACGACAATCAACATCAATGACGAACTCCTGGCAAAGGCGCGGGATTACACTGGAGAGAAGGAGAAAA
>QHPC01000181.1 GCA_003218915.1 Verrucomicrobiota bacterium | reverse complement strand
TCAACGAAGGCTATCGGATTCACACGACAATCGATGTCGATCTTCAAAAGGTCGCCGAGGATTCCTTGCGAACGAACCTTGATCGAGTCGAACAGCGTCCCGATTACAATCACCAGACTTACACCCAGTATGCGGCATCGTTTCGGAAGGCCAAGGCAAACGGCACGACCTCTAACCAGCCTGCACCTGAGTATCTCCAAGGCGCGGTCATCGGTCTCGACAACGCAACGGGCGATATTCTGGTGCTGGTTGGTGGACGCGATTTCGAGCACAACCAATACGATCGCGCGTTGCAAGCTCGCCGGCCGGCCGGGACTGCGATGTTGCCATTTGTCTATGCGGCGGCTTTCGAAAAAGGAATGTATCCCGGGTCGCTGGTGGAAGACTCACCACTGGATAACCGAGCGGTGATGATCGGTGGCACAACGGGAATTCTGGGCGAATGGGGACCCGAAAGCGCTGACAACACTTACGAAGGCGCGATGACGGCCAGACAGGCTCTGGCGAAGTCAAAGAATGGCGCAACTGTCCGAATCGGAATGGACGCGGGAATCGATGCAGTGCTGCAGCTTTGCGCTGCCGCAGGCATTCATTCTCTGCTGCGTCCTTATCCGGCCACGTTTCTCGGGACCAGCGAGGTCACTCTGGCTGAACTCGCGTTGGCGTACACGATATTCCCAAACGGCGGCTGGCGACCGAATGTGTCGCACATTTTGGAGCGGATCGAGGAAAAGGACGGAACTCTGGTTTGGGACGCGAAACGGGAGAGCATCCGGAAGCTGGTCACCAAGCCTGAAACCGCCTACGAAGTGAATTCCTGCCTCGCAGATGCGCTTGAATCGGGGACAGGAAAAGCTGCCTTTACCCAATTTGGCCTGAAGAAAATTCCCGCCGCGGGTAAAACCGGCACCGCCTACGATTTCACCGATGCGCTGTTTGCCGGATACGATTCCAATTTCACCTGTGCCGTTTGGGCGGGCTTCGACAAGCCGCAAAAGATTTATCGCGGAGCGTTTGGACGCGAGCTGGCGCTGCCTGCTTGGGTGGACATCATGAATGCCGCTGTTGATCACTATCCACCGCTGGAAATCAAACAACCCATATCCGCGTCAGGCGGACTGAAGCAGGTTGAGATTTGTTCGAGATCCGGGTTGCTTGCCACCGACAAATGTTATGACGCCGTCAAGACCGCCAATGGCGATACGGTTCAGCGGCGCACCACTTACATGGAGATTGGCACCCAATCGCAGGTTCCGACCGAGCCTTGCAATATCCACGGTGAGGCGCGCGCTCGTCTCGCACGCTTCGTTCCTTCGAGCGATTTGCCGCGTGCCGCGTTGGCCGTGGACGTGAGTGAGGTCGCGCCAATCGCCGTAAAGAGTCCAACATTATTGGCCGACAAGGATCCTTACAATTCTCTTAAGCCAACGTTGAAACCTGAGGCTGCGCCGCAGCCAGCAGCTGAAACAGTCGCAAGTCCAAAACCCGACAGCGTAGCCGGAGACAGCACAGTGAAAACGGCGAACGTCAGCGGAAGCGGGGGCGGTACTCAAACGACCGAATCCGCTCCAGAGATCAGAAAAGCAATTCCGGTCCAACCGCAGGATAAGAAACCGGTCGAAATCCGGCGTGCCATCCCAGTCAAACCTCTGGGCCAGGAAGACGCGGATGAGACTCTCTTGAAACCGGCCACGCCGGCCCCGAATGATGAATGATTTCGGTTCCTTTTAGTTCCGCCTCAAACCGAAAATGACGAAAACCGAATGACGAAGCCCGAAAGAATGACGAATGCCCAAATGACGAACGTCAAGACAGGGCTTCTTCGACATTAGTGCTTCGTGCTTCTTTCGTCATTCGACATTCGAGCTTCGTCATTTGAGATCGTCACTGATTTTCGGAACCGACGATAAATCATGACGTCTCACGATGCTGGACACTTTCGCTTGACCGTTTTCAATCCAAAGGGGCGCGATCCCGAACAGGAGTTCCGCGACCTGCCTGCGCCAGGCGAAGGTGCGCATCCACCGATCAACTTCCACGCTTTCGCCGCCTGTACAAAGGGAGCTTTTCACCATAATACGCGTCGCGTCATCGCAGAGAACACGCCCGTTCTTCTGCTCCTGCGCGGCGATTTTCACGCTTCCGAACGCGCCTTGGCCGATTTAAAGAAACACGGTCGCACCGTCGTTGTTTCGTTAAAGGAGACCGGACTCCATCAGATCGCGCAACAGTTACGCAATCGCCCCAGATTATCCCGCTTCATGAAAATTCTGGCGCAAGCGGATGGATGCATCGCCACAACTCCCGAAGCCGCAGAAATCTATCAGAGCGCTCGCTGGAGCCTGAGGCGCGCGGCATTTATTCCGACGCCTTATCCTGTTGAAGACAAGAGATGGAATTTCTGTCTGCCCCCGGACGAGCAATCCGGAATCTTTGTTGGCACGCGCGAATGGGACGTGCCATCGCGCAATCATCTCGCCGCGCTGCTAGTCGCGCGTCAGCTTTGTGACGCGACGGGTGAACCGGTCACCGTCGTTAATTTGGATGGATCTAAGGGGCGACGTTTGCTTGCCGAACTGAAAATTCCAGAGAAAAAACTGCGCGTCGTTGAAAGGTGGAAATCGTATCCGGAATATCTACGCGTGGTGGCGCGGCATAAGATCGTCTTGCAGTTAGATCGCAGCCATGTGCCCGGCCAGGTAGCGGGCGACGCTCTCCTCTGTCGAATTCCGTGTGTTGGTGGCGACGGCGCGATTGAGCGAATTGCTTTTTCAAAAACTTGCGGCAAGGGCCGGACGATCACGGAGATTGCTTCGATGGCGCTGGATCTGTTGAAGAACGCGGATTTACGCGGCGCGATTGTGGCCGAATCCGAGCACCGCGCACTGGAGCATCTCTCATTTCAGGCGGTGCGTTCGCAGCTGGCAAAGTTTTTTGCCCAGTTCGCTCAAGGGAGCGCTAACTAAAAGCCAATGGCGCTGGGCAGAGCGGTTGGCTCACGCGATCAGACGCACGATTTCGCCGTAAAAAGAGCACAAGAAAGTCGAGGAACAACAGACCAGCATCGCGCAACTAAACTTCAAAATGGCGAATCAGGCGGCGATCATCGCTCGGCAGCAAAAACAAATAGAGGCTCTCACAGCCCAATTGAAAGAGCAGGCTAGACAAATCCAAAAGTGAGCGCGCAGTTGGAAGTGACGAAGCCTGCGACACAAACGGTGGTGAACAATCGGTAAAGATTGGACCTCGTGCTGTTGACACCGGGCCGTGATCGACAAATCGCGGCTACGGGAGTGCACGCTTATTCCGTGGAACTCTTCCACCAAGCTACTGGCGTTGTGATCCCGAGGCTGGCGAAGCACACCGAGGGGTCTCACGCAAACGCAGGTGATCACACACAAGTTCGAAGTGTGATCCTCCACCTTGGGGGAGGTCCCTCGCCGTCTTCGCAGGCTCGGGATGACATGCGAAAATGACTCGTTAACGCTTGGGAGTTAAGGCGACAAGAGATCTATTCTTCTAAATCAAAACACAATCTCGAAGAGCTTAATCCCGTTCCATTTTCCGGGATGATTTGGATCGAACGAGGTGCTGTCTACCCAGGTGCCGTAGCGTGCCGGCGCCCATGGATTGAGCATCTGGAACGGGTTGCGCCCATCGCTAAACCCTCGCGGAATCACTCCCTCGACTGCAGGGCGTTGTAAAAGCGGCGGCGGAGTAGCCATCGCGCGCACTGGCTTTTGCGGGCCAATGGGTGCTCTGAATTCTTGTGCCCACGCGGTTGTAACGAGCACAGCCATGATTGCGATGATTAATGTTTTCATGTTTTCCTTTCGTTCGAGGCGCGCAAGTTCTCTTGCCCGTCACAACGCCTGCCCACATTATATACTTCGATGGATTACCTTGAAAAGGCCGAACGCGTCCTGGACATAGAAATTTTTGAGCTCAAGCGGTTGCGGGAGCGTCTGGGCGAAAATTTCTCTCGAGCCGTTGAACTGATCAGGGAGGCGGTCGACGCGCGGGGGAAGGTGGTTGTAGTCGGAGTCGGCAAGTCCGGACACATCGGGGCAAAGATCGCGGCCACGCTTACCAGCACCGGGTCGCCGGCTGTGGTGCTCGATTCTTCGAATGCGTTGCATGGCGACCTCGGGGTAATTGCCGATGGCGACGTGGTGCTTGCCTTGAGCGCAAGCGGGGAGACGGAAGAGATGGTCCGGATTCTGCCAGCGATTGCCCGCTTTCAAGTGCGAATCATTGCCATTTGCGGGGACGCGAAATCGACACTCGCGCAAAACGCGCACCTGTTTCTCGACGTGAACATCGAGCAGGAAGCGTGTCCGCTAAATCTTGCGCCGACGTCGAGCACGACAGTGATGCTGGCACTCGGCGACGCCCTGGCGATGGTTTTGCTGGAGGCGCGCGGATTCAACAAAGAAGATTTCGCGAAGTTTCATCCCGGTGGAATGATCGGACGCAGCATGCTGATGCGTGTGCACCAGGTCATGCGGCCACGTGAAGCCATGGCGATTGTTTCTACGGATACATCTGTGCGCGAAGTGCTAAAGGCAATGACCGGCGTGCGTGCCGGCGCTGCCGTTGTGACCGATGAAAATCAGAAATTACTCGGTATTTTTACGCATGGCGATTTTGTGCGGCATTTTCAATTCGATTCAAAGATCGGCGAACGACTCGTCGCGGATCTAATGACATTGAACCCGGTGACGGTGCATAAAGATAAACTGGCCGTTGAGGTTCTTAATCTCCTCGAACGCCACCGCATCGATGACCTGGTCGTCGTCGATGATGACAGCGTGCCAGTTGGCATTGTTGATTCACAAGATTTGACGCGGTTAAAGCTGCTCTAGCGCTTTCCTCCTTTGTCATCCCCAGCCGCGAAGACGGCGAGGGACCTCACCGACGAAGCTTCGGGGCACGCAAATCATCGCGGCGTGATCAACCAGCCTATGTGGTGAGATCCTTCGCTTCGCTCAGGATGACAGAGTTGCGCTCGCGCCAAGCGCGTGTAAACTCCGCGTCCCCGCGTTGAACGATTTAACGGTTTAACGCTTCAATAATTTAACGAACGAACACCATGCCCGCAGCCAACGATCTTCGCAGAGGAATGGCCATAAAATACAATGGCAACGCCGCCATTGTGCTCGAAGTTCATCATCGCACGCCCGGAAATTTGCGCGCCTTCGTCCAGGCGATCATCCGTTACATCAAATTCAGTTACAAGGACCGCAACGGATATCATTTCATGGACCCGGAGACGTACGACACCATCACCTTGCAGGAAAATCTGATCGGCGACGCCAAAGATTATCTGGTGGAAAATCTTTCCGTGCAGGTCCTCTACGCGGAGGGCAAACCGGTGGAGGTCGAACTACCCGCGTCGGTGAGTCTGAAGGTAACCGAATCCGCGGAGGGATTGCGCGGTGATACGGCGAGCAATGTGACAAAGCCGGCAACTCTGGAAACTGGCATGACGAGCAA
>QHPC01000180.1 GCA_003218915.1 Verrucomicrobiota bacterium | reverse complement strand
CAAGTCCGGTAGGGGAAAGTTGAGCGACCTCGTATTTGTCAATGCCCAGATCGCCAATGTGTGCTCGGTCGTGGTCACAAAGTGCGAACTGACAAAGAACTGGGTGCCGCCATTCGCCAGGAGTGGGCCACCACCGGGCGGTGTATAAGCGGGAAAGATCGTGAACTCAAAGCCGGATAAGAATGGCAAGGGGAAGCGCACGACGGGTGGAAACGGGCCGCCGCTTCCGTTGATCAAGGCTTGCTTGGAGATAGCGAGGATGGCGGCGTCGATGAAGCCATCGAAGGTCCCCTCGGGGGTGATATTGAATTCGTTGATGCTGATATAAAGCCCATAGTGATCGACGGCAAAGTGCGGGAAATCAGGTATTCGCGGACCACCTCTATCGGGATTATTCGCCTGCGTAGTATTCAGAACATAGATGAAATAGTCCCCTGTGGGGTCATCAGTCTGGCTGACGGCAAGATATAAGCGGCTCTGTCGCAGTGGGACACCGGTGGTGGTGTTCAGCTGAGCCCAGGCAGCTACAAACCAGCGCTGCGTTTCCGGATCGAATAATGCAACCGGGTCACCAGGAAAGACGCCAAAAACGCCGGTCGTCCGATTGATCCCAGCAGGCAGGCCAAAAAATTCCGAGAGAGCCACCGGTCGCACGAGCAGCTGGATCCCATTTGTGTCATAAACATTCAAGGCGGAATTTATTGCTTCCAGAATGAGGCCATTGCCAACCGCGAGGCCCTGATCCGGCGGCTCTGTTGAGAATTGATTGCCTCCTCTGGCGTTCCGTTGATCGAGGTGCGTTAACCCAGTGAAACCTCTAAAATTAGGCGTTGGACCCACCGCGGGCGCCAGCGGAGCAGCGGGCATTCGATCGATGACTGCTCCCGAATCGCGAACCGGAGGCCGGAGGACGGGTCGACGGTTCGGGTGTATTTCCGTTCCAGCCTTGGAGGCTGGCGCGGGCGGAGCGCTGGCCAGTTGAGTCATGTTGACGATCCCATCTCTCACGAGGTCGCCCGTAATGACGTGACCAGCGTACTTTCCCGGTTGTGCTATGGGCGGTGTTGCTTGCGCGAAAAGCAAGCATCCTGGAAGCAAAACAAGAGCTGCCAGAAATGTGATGGAAGAACGACGATTATTCGAAACAATGTGAGTTTTCATGGGGAGTTTGCAAATGAGAGCAAAATGATCAGAGAACGTCAATCTTTATGTGGCGGAACAACGTTTGGCCCAACCTAGGCGCAAATCCTAGAGCGAACTGGGTGTTTTTCTGAAATAGTGTGCGGAGCAAATCTTTTCGAAACAAATCGAGAGGTGTCTAACGTTGTGATGGTGCGATGACGGGTTTGGTTGACGGTGCGGATGAGGCGGGTTTGGGAGCTCCCGTCCTTACATAAACACCGGCCGAGGCAGTCACCGTGAACCTCGGCACCCGTCATCGCGACCTCACTTTTTACCTATTCCGTGGGGCAAAAGGTCAACAAAAAATTCTTTAGGGCTCATGCGCGGGTTTGAGAGTTCTCCTTCTCGTTTCACGATGAAACCGACAAGCACATTTGTGCTCAAACGTGTTCAAAAGGTGAAAATTCGCGATCTTCACTTGGCAGCGCGTACGGGAGTCGAACCCGTGTACCAGCCTTGAGAGGGCTGTGTCCTAACCACTAGACGAACGCGCCAAACACGATGGGTTTAGGGATACTGCAATGACTGCGGGCTGGCAAGGTAGCTGATGAAAACCACTTGTGAGCTTTCCCTTTCTTCTTCTTGTGCTTACTTGCCGGTTGCTTTTTTTTCGCAGGCGTTCCGGATGGCGCAGGCGTCGGCGTAGAGCCTTCCGGCGTCGGCGAGGGCCGCACGCGTGGCTGAGCCAGCAGTCCCTGATGAGAAGTCTTTAATGCCTGCAATGCCAACTTGATTTCGGGAGTCGTAGCCAGGACGGACATGCGTTCGTAGTAGATGTTGGCAGCCGCAGACGCTGGTGATGAGCGGCGTGACAGACCCATATCAACCCGTCGAGCGAAAACTCCGTATAACGCGCGGCTGCCTCGAAGTGCTCGCCAAATTTCGCAATCCGGTGGCAATCATCACAAAGAACCATCTGGTTACACGGGACATCGATGTGTTACGCGACCTCGCGGCGCATAACGCAGTGGCCGTAAATGTTTCGGTTACTTCGCTGGATTCGAATTTGCAGCGCGTACTCGAGCCGCGGACGTCGTCACCTGGAGGGCGCCTCGATGCGATCCGACAACTTCGCAGTGCAGGAATTCCAACAGGTGTGATGGTTGCACCAATCATCCCGGGGCTCACCGATCATGAAGTTCCGAACATCGTCGACGCCTGCGCAAAAGCCGGCGCGCAATTTGCCGCATACACAATTGTCCGCCTGCCGTGGGCGGTCGCGCCGTTGTTTGAACACTGGCTCGCGGAACATTTTCCCGATCGCAAAGAGAAGGTGCTGGGACGCATCCGTGATTTACGAGGCAACCAGCTGAATAATTCCCAATGGCACACGCGCATGACCGGGGAAGGCGTTTTTGCCGAGCAAATCTCTTCAATGTTTGCCGTCTCCTGTCGGCGCAATCAAATGTGTGCGCGTCCGAAACTTTCTGGCGCGTCATTTCAAAGCCCACGACACAACTAGCCCTTTTCGGCTAGAATCAGCCGTCACCTATTACAGAACTCGTGCGGCCGCAATCCTTGTCACAAACGAAATAATAAGGCGACGACTGCGAGCATGCACGAGGGTGCGGAGAGGCGGTTATTGGAGTGCCGCGCTAATTCATAAACACCACGCCAGGTTAAGTCCCCGTTTAATTCCTGGCTCCTCCCCTCGCAGTGCGTTGCATCATTTCGGACTCCGATGCGGCCCAACTTGGTAAGCAGGACCTGATCCGGTCCCGCAACACAGTCGCGTACCCTAAGTATGGTCACTCTCGCGCTTGCACTGGCGATTATCTCTACATTGAATAAAGGGGGCTACGTGGCCGAGACGCACAAGCGATAGACCGGACCCTAACAAGTAGCAAAGAGGCTCTTAATCCACATGCATCGCCATCATCGGGTGAATCTCCCATGCTGCACAAACAGGAAGGTGACTTCGGCTGTTTGTTTGATCTTTTAGCCTATGTCGAATAACGCTTTGTCGGTAACGGTGATGATCGGTGGATCAGTGACGGCTAGGTTCCTGGCAGAGCTTCTGGAAAGCGGGATCGGCGCGCAACGGGTCCCAGATTGGATCGAGTTTTAAAAGCGCCGGCGTGATGGGCGCTGGGCTATAAAGCCAGCCACCATACGGCGTTTGTAACAACCGCGTGAGAGTTGAGATCGCACGACTATTCTCGCCAAGTATCATCTCAACTAGCGCCAGGCTTTCTTCGAAGGCGGGCCCGGACAGTCGATCTTCGCTACTCTGCATCCTTGCTGAGCGGCTCAAGCGTGTTGCGCGCCTGTTCAGCGAAAGCTTTTGCCTGAGCGGTGTCCCCAGCTATGCGCTGAACCAATGCTACCCCCACTTGCTTGGTGCCCTTTTCAATCCCAAAAGCAAACTGGAGTCGAGCGTGTCGGGCTTGCACCAACTGGGTGGCCTCGGTGAAATTTCGTTCAAGTCTCAATTGAGTCAGTTTGCTTCGAACGGCCGGGTCCGAATTCGTTTGTGCATTTACATCGACCAGCAACTCAGCGGCTTCTTGAAGGTTACCTTCGGCCTGGTACATGCTGGCTTTTGACGCCGTTAAGTAGAACTCCTTAGGGAGAATCTCGAGTGCCCGATCGTAGAGCTTTATGGCTGTCGGGAATTGTCGAAGTGCGGCGTAGGTAAATGCCACTTCAGTCAGCAACGCAGTGTTCCGGGGATCGAGGGCGAGGCCCCGTTCCCAATAGGCAACACTTTCATCCCAATGTCCCTCGCGTCGCGCGATTGCCGCAAGGGCATATGAGACCCCGCTGTTACTTGGCAACATCTTGCTGACACGCGTGAAGGTGGCTTTAGCCAACCCATAATCGTGCAGCACCCAATACTGATAATAACCCAAAAAGAGCAGAGTTTCGGGCGAGTTTGGCTGCAGTCTCTGCGCGTTTTCCAAAGCTTCTTTGGCCGCATCGCGGCGAGCGGCAGTTACATCGCCGCGATTAAAGTAAAGAAGCGCGTGCGCACCCGAAAGTCGCGCCCAGGCAAGCGCAAAATTCGGGTCAAGCCGCACCGCCAGATCATAAAAATCGATGGCTTTGAACAGGGCATCGCTCGAGTAGTTGCTGCGCGCTTCAAAAGCCAGCCCGCGTAAGTAAGCATCGTAAGCTTCCGGATTGTTTGTGGGGTTGGCAGCCAGTGCTTGCTCTTCACGACCGGTCAGCGTCGCTTGCAACGAGTCCGCTATTCCTTTCGCGATCTCGGTTTCGACGGCAAAGATGTCACTCAACTTTCGATCATACGTCTCGGCCCAGAGCTGCGAGCCGGTTTGCACATTAACCAGGTGAACATTGACCCTCACTTGATTGCCTGCCTTCTGGACGCTACCCTCAAGGATGTTCGCTACACCAAGCTGCGTAGCGATCTCAGCCAGATTGCCTGGTTTACTCTGATACTGTTGCGTCGAAGCGCGCGAAATTACTTTCAAATCCGCGATTTTAGCCAGGCGCGTCAGGACTTCTTCCTGGATGCCGTCAGCGAAATAAGCGTTCTCTGGATCGCTGCTCAAATTTTGAAAGGGCAGGACCGCGACTGATTTGTCGACCTTATGCCAAGCGGCCCCTGGCAAAAGAAAAAATCCGGCGGAAGCGGACACGATTACAGCGGTGACGATGAGCAAAATGAGATTTCGTCGCCGATGGGCTCCTGGCGTTTTTGGCGTGCTCTTAATTCCTTGCGGCGTGATGTCGTATGCCCATGCGAGGAGAAGCGCGATCGGAAAACCGATTAACAAAAGCGCGATCACGAGCCGCAAACTCCAATTCGGCAATTCCCACGCTGGAAACACTGCGGAGGAGATTTGAATCAAGAATCCCGCGGCGACGATGTAAGCGGCGGCGACACGGTAAACCTTACGTCGCTGCAACTCCTCGAAGAAGCCGCTCATAGTATCACAGTATATGGGAATCCATTATGATCATAGCTTGGTGCTGCGGGTTCGCAGGCAAATATGTGTCCGGAACCGATGTGCTCGTTCGTCGCTCTGTTGAAGAACGAAAGGTAAAATCTTTCAGACAAGGTAATTGAACTATCAAAAGCGTTGGCAGCGCCTACGGGAGTCGAAACGCACAGCAATGGGCGCAATTCGAGCGGTCGCAATTCAAAATGGCAAAGCGCCGATTATTACGATCGTGTTTCGCGCGGCGCGTATGTGCACAGCGGATTCGAGCCGGACAAGTTCGGCCGGACCGGCGCCGCGTCACTCGCCAATCTGGACTTTTCCAATTTGAAGCAACGCCGCTATGGATTTCCGCGGACTCGAACTGCTGAATGGACTGTCGATTTCGATCAGGTAAGCCTTAATGCACGTCAGTCGCCACCGCGAATTCTCTCTCTCCGTCGGTGAACACGAGCAGCGCTTCGTTTTCCTTTAGGCCGAGTGCTTTTCGAGCGCGATCGAGTTGTTTACTCGAATCAGTGAATTCGACATAATGTTCGCCGGCGCTAAGTGGAACCGCAGTTTTGATCTTTGCCCTTTTCATGCCCGCGGCATTTTTGCGCTGAATTCAACGAGCGCAAGTGTTTTTGTCATCGGCAACTTGCGACTAAATTGCGAGTCGCAATTTCGGCAAAAAAATGGCTCCTTCGGCAAATTTCGGTCATGCCCCGCTAGGATTCGCACCTAGAGGTGACGCTATTTTCAGAGGCAAAAGCGTTGGCAGCGCGTACGGGAGTCGAACCCGTGCACCAGCCTTGAGAGGGCTGTGTCCTAACCACTAGACGAACGCGCCAAAAAACAAGATGAGTTTAGGAATACTGCAACGCCTGTGGGCTGGCAAGGTAGCTAATCAAAAATGCTTGTGACGTTTCTCTTTCTTCTTGTGTTTTTGTACGGGCTTTTTTTTCGCGGGCGTCCCGGACGGCGTAGGCGTCGGAGTAGCACCTTCTGGTGTCGGCGAGGGCCGCACGCGCGGCTGATCCAGCAAACCCTGATGAGACGTCTTTAATGCCTGTAGTGCCAGCTTGAGTTCCGGAGTCGTAGCGAGTGCCGACATGCATTCGTAGTAGACGTTGTAGTAATTGCGGAGTCGGTTTCGCTTTTCCAGATCGGTCCGTGCAGACTGCGCATACGCCTTGGCTGACTGTACCTTTGGGTCATTCACTGTCCGATTTTTCAGTTGCCGCCATTCTTTGTGCACGCGCAATTCGTCCGCTTGCGGCCCGAGGGATCTCGGTTTTGAAAAATTCTGGTCAAGCTGCGATATCTCGGGCAGTTCGGGGCCATTAGGAGGCTCAGGCGAGGGCGTTGGTTCCAGCTGGTTTTGCTCCTCATAAAGATCCACATTCGGCGGAGCGGCGTCCTGTCCGTGCAGCATCAACGCCATGCCAATTAATGTCGCTGAAACGATTAAGCCGTATGTTTTCATTCCAGTTTCGTCCGCAATGTAACTGAATTTCGGGATGCGGGAAGGCGCTATCCATGATAAAGAACCAGGCCGGAGCACGGGGCGTAGCTTAGCTTGGTAGAGCGCGTGGTTTGGGACCACGAGGTCGGAGGTTCAAATCCTCTCGCCCCGACGTTTGATCGCATCAGACGTTGTAATCCAAATTGGGGGCCAAGCGCTTTTTCACTGCGGGCACCGATTCGCCGCGCCGCGTCGCATAATCCACGACTTGATCATGCCCAATCTGTCCGACCCCAAAATATTTCGCCTCGGGATGCGAAAAATAAAGCCCGCTCACGCTCGCACCAGGATGCATTGCAAACGATTCGGTCAGCCTAACGGCAGCGTTGTGCTCAGCATCCAGCAAATCGAACAATGTTCGCTTCTCCGCGTGATCGGGACACGCGGGGTACCCGGCAGCCGGCCGGATACCGCGATATTTTTCGCGAATTAGATCGGCATGAGACAGCTGTTCGTCGCGCCCGAATCCCCATGCAATCCGCGTTTGTTGGTGAAGATACTCGGCAAACGCTTCAGCTAATCGATCTGCCAGCGCTTTGGTCATGATGGCGCTGTAATCATCATGCTGCTGTTTGAATTCCTCCGCGACTTCGTCTGCACCGTGAACGGAAACCGCAAAACCGCCAAGATAATCCTGCAGCGGCGGTCGGCGCCTGTCCTGAGCGGAGTCGAAGGAACCGCCATTTGCTGGCGCAACATAATCCGCCAGGCAGTGATTAAATTGTCCCGCCGGCTTTTGTATTTGCTGGCGGAGGAAGTAAAACGTGGCCCGCTTCTTCGTGCGATCGTCATCAGCATAAAGATCCACATCATCGCCGACTGAGTTTGCTCGCCAAAAAGCGTGAACGCCACGCGCGACGAGCAGATTTTTTGCGACGATCCGATCAAGAAGGCTCTGCGCATCATCGAAAAGTTCGCGCGCTTGTTTGCCAACCTTGGGGTCTTCAAAAATCGCGGGATAACGCCCGCGCAATTCCCAGGCGTGAAAAAACGGCGACCAATCGATGTAATCGGCCAGCGTCCGCAGTGAAAAGGAGCGTACGGTGTCATCCTGAGCGGATCCCGCAGTTTGGTAAACGCGGACGCCCAAAAATTCCGGTTTAGGTGGAACATAGTCGCTCCAACCAATCGGCGTCCGGTTTGCGCGTGCTTGCTCGAGCGTCAGCGAATTCCTTCGCTGTGTTCTTGCCGAATGCTCCCGGCGCAAGCGTTCGTAGTCTTCGCGCGTTTTCTTATCGAAGGCGGACTTGAGTTCTTCGTTCAGGAGCGAATTGACAACACCAACCGCGCGCGAGGCGTCCAGAACGTGCACAGTACTTGCCTGGTAATGCGGCGCGATCTTCACCGCGGTGTGCGCCCGGCTCGTGGTCGCCCCGCCGATCAACAGCGGCAAACGAAATCCTTCCCGCTCCATCTCCTGCGCGACATGCACCATCTCGTCCAGCGACGGCGTAATCAGTCCGCTCAGGCCGATTACGTCCGCTTGTTTTTCTCGCGCTGTTTCCAGAATTTTTGCGGCCGGCACCATTACGCCAAGATCGACAACGTCGTAGTTGTTACATTGCAGCACTACCCCGACAATGTTTTTGCCGATATCGTGCACGTC
>QHPC01000376.1 GCA_003218915.1 Verrucomicrobiota bacterium | reverse complement strand
GCCAGGATCGACATCAGTAAACAACGATTGCGCATTTTATAAGTACTCCTAACCGACATCGGGGTGATGCCGGCCTGCCGAGGTCTACCGCCTTAGCAAGTGCTATGGCGGAAGGTTAACCCCCGCTACCACTCGACGCGCATACCAAAGCGCGTTTTACCCGAATGACAAACAAAATTCTTAGGAGCCTGTTGAAATACTCAGCCACGCCGCGCGAAAGTGCCTTGGGCTGAATGGCAAGGCGCGAGCGACGAGCATGTCCGCAGTGACCTGTGAGGAGCGAGCAACGCCGCCAGACGGCCCAAGGCGCTCTCGCCCTCCGGGTTGCGCCGCTTTATTCGCCTCTCCCGCGTTGCTCGTCAGTTACAGACCGTTGCGGGTATGCTTCCTCCTCGCGCCTTGGAGAGACGAAAAATCGGCAGCAACGAGGCATGGTTGAGTATTTCAACAGGCTCCTAACTGAACCGTTATTTCGCGGGCAATCCTTCGGCAAACCGCGGAGCAAGCTGCGCCACTGGCTTCGATTTCACCGGCACGGAGGCACCATTGAGGCTAATCGCTTCTTCGTAGAACGATTCTAACTGGTCGATTTGAGTGTCCTGCTCGAATCGTTCGACCACAGTGGCGTGTGCACGGGCTCCCATTTGCATTAACAGGCCCGGCGAACGCGTGATTAGCTGCATGGCGTTCGCCAATCCAACGTGATCTTCCTCAGCTACCAGGAACCCAGTGCGTTCATGCTCCACCGCTTCCGGTATCCCACCATGACGCGTCGCAACTACCGGCAACCCGGTCGCCATTGCTTCCAAGACCGAGTTCGGGATACCTTCCTGGTCTTGATTCGCGGATATTTCGCTGGGATGCAAAAACAGATGCGAGCTCGCATAAAGCTCCAGCAGTTTCCGTTGCGACAGAAATCCAACGAAATGCACGTCTCTAAGAATTCCTAATCCGTCGGCAAGCATCTCCAGTTCTGGTTGGAGAGGTCCTTTGCCAGCGATGTAAAATTCCGCTTTGGGATTGTCTCTCTTAAAAATCGCAAAAGCGCGCAAGCTCGTCGCAACGCCCTTCTTCGGAATCAACCGGCACGCCTGCACAACTCTCCATTTTCCGTCTCGCGGTAGTTGTCTATCCACGAATGGAAATTCATTGAGTGGGATACCAGTGCGATTGATTCGCAGTTTTTCCGGCGGGCAGCCCAAGTGGATCAATCGGTCGACCAGTGATTGGGAACGCGCAAACACGAGTGGAACCGCTTTAAAGAGACGGCGCAGCTTTGCCGGATAATCCTTGATGTCTTTTTTGTGGGCGACATCCGCGCCATGAAAAGATACCACGCAGGGTTTGTGCCATTGTTCGATGAAAGGGAGCAGGTGCACGCCCGTATGTCCAAAATAGATATGCATCAGGTCGGCGCCATGCCGTTCCAACAACGAATCAAGCGTTTGATACTCGCCTCGATAGACAATGGGCGGGCGTCGCTCCACGAATTTCAACCAACCGTGCACCAGCAGGTTTGTGCGCCGCTTTGGTATAACCTCTACAGCGGCAAACGGAAATCGTTCCGCATTCTGGACCTCTTTTGTGACGACGAAGGTGTCGACGCCGCGTAGCGCTTTTACCTGACGGTAAATATGCAACATCTCCGACTTCAGAAAGCTGGAGCAATAACTAGCTACAACCCGTCTCCTCATAAAACAGCGGCCAGTCTCGCTAGAGATTCGGGGCTTGTCCACCCTTAATTGGGGAGGAGACAGCCTTGTCGCCCATCATTCTTTCTGCCAACGCCTCCTTTAACGTATCGATCCCCTCCCCATTCGCGGCCGAGATCGGAACGATGCTGGTCTTGGGAAATTTCTCTCGCAGCGTCTCGAGATTCTCGTTCGCATTCGGCAAATCCATCTTGTTCGCGACGATTAACCACGGCCGCGATGAAAGCATCGAATCGTACAGATCAATTTCCTTACGAAGATTCTGTAAATCTTCCACCGGACTGCGTCCTTCGCTTCCGGCAACGTCAATTACGAATATTAAAAGGGGGCAGCGTGTGATATGGCGCAAAAATTCGTGGCCCAGGCCAATTCCACGATGCGCCCCTTCGATCAAACCAGGAATGTCTGCGATCGTGGCATGGCGATAACCCGGCAGCTCCATCACGCCGACAACCGGATGCAAAGTGGTGAACGGATATGCCGCAACCTTCGGCCGCGCAGCTGAAAGTTTCCGCAACAATGTCGATTTACCTGCATTCGGGTAACCGACCAATCCGGCATCCGCGATCGTTCGCAGCTCCAGTACAAAATATCCTTGCTCGCCCTCTTCGCCATCGGTGTATTGCCGCGGCGCACGATTACGCGAGCTCTTGAAATGCACATTGCCTTTTCCTCCTCCTCCGCCTCGGCAAAGCACGAATTCCTCTCCGTCTCGCACAAGATCGACAAGTGGAATTGCTGATTGCTGATTGCCAATTGCGAATTGCGTTCCGTTGGGCGTTGGGCGTTGGACGCCTGCTCGCGATTTATCGGAGTTGGGCGTTGGGCGTTTCTGTTCTTCGGCCTGCCAAACAATCGTGCCTACAGGAACTTTCACGGTCTTGTTTGCCGCTGCGCGGCCCGCCATTTTCTTGCCTTTGCCGTGGCTGCCATTTTTAGCTTTGATAATCGGCTCATAAAAAAGATTAGCTAAATTATCCACATGCCGGTCCGCACATAGAATCACATCGCCACCCCGTCCACCGTCGCCACCGTCCGGTCCGCCTTTGGGCACAAATTTTTCCCGCCGAAAACTTACGGAGCCGCGCCCGCCCTTCCCAGCCTCGCCCACGGTCGGTGATCACCCGGTTTAGCTTGAGCAGTCAAACCCCCAGAGTTAGATCCTTCACTTCGTTCCGGATGACTCTGCAGCGGAAAGCTCACGTACCTTTGGGCAGGGTTGCCAGCTGGCGCAAAAATTGTAATGGATCACCAAACACCGCCACCATTTTTTGGCTTTCGGTGCGAGCGCCGTTCAACGGAACTGCGTTTTGAGCGTCTAATTGGCATTAAGTAACCGGACTATTCGTCTTCTTCATAAATCATGAAATCATCCTTCGTCATCGTCGCGCTCCTGAACGCGTTTAGTTTGCAGGCTCAAAGCGTCTCGCCAGTCAACCAGAATCCTCCGCCGCTAGATCCGAAGAACATGGATACAGCCGTTAAACCGCAGGATGATTTTTACCTTTACGCCAATGGCGGGTGGTTAAAGCGCAATCCTGTACCTCCGGAATATGCGCGCTGGGGCAGCTTCAGTGAGCTGGAAGAGAAAAATAACGAAGCGCTCCACAAGATCGCCGAGAAAACTGCAAATGCCCATCTCGATGCAAACACGGCACCGGAAGTACAAAAAGTAGGCGATTACTACGCGAGCGGTATGGACGAAAAAACAATTGAAGCAACGCGAACCAAGCCACTCGAAGACGAGCTAAAACGCATCGACTCAATCAAAGATCGCGCGGATCTGTTGAGCGCGATCGCGCGACTGCACACTATTGGTGTCGCTGCATTCTTCGAATTTGGCTCCGGTCAGGATGCAAAAGATAGCACGCGCGATATTGCGCAGGCGCAGCAGGGCGGACTTGGTCTTCCCGACCGCGATTATTACACAAAGACTGATGAGGACTCGAAAAAGAAACGGGCCGCGTACATTGATCACGTCACAAAAATGCTGACGCTGCTCG
>QHPC01000179.1 GCA_003218915.1 Verrucomicrobiota bacterium | reverse complement strand
TCAAACTGAACGAGAAAAAAGTTCCGCGGTCCTACTTGCACCGTTCGAACCCCAACGACGTCGCCCGGGTCGAGAAGGTCACATTCATTTGCACGCCGACTAAAGGAGAAGCCGGCCCAACAAACAACTGGTCGGAACCGGCGGAGACGTATTCGAAGCTATATGGGTTGCTAAACGGCGCGATGCGGGGGCGCACAATGTTTGTTGTGCCTTACATGATGGGCCCGCCCGATTCGCCCCTGACCAAAGTCGGGTTCGAAATCACCGATTCAAAATACGTCGTGCTCAGCATGCGAATCATGACGCGCATGGGCAAAATCGCGCTGAACCGGCTTGGCAACGATCCAAAGGCCGAATGGAACCGTGGCGTCCATTCGTTGTTAGATGTTGATCCTGAGCGGCGGTTTATCTGTCATTTTCCCCAGGATAACACCATTATCTCGGTCGGCTCCGGTTACGGCGGGAACGTTTTGCTGAGCAAAAAATGTCTCGCGCTGCGTATTGGATCGTACCTTGCGCGTAAGCAGGGCTGGATGGCGGAGCACATGCTGATCCTCGGCGTCGAATCGCCCGAAGGAAAAAAACACTACGTGGCTGCGGCGTTCCCCAGCGCGTGCGGAAAGACGAATTTTGCAATGTTAATTCCGCCTGCGCATTTCAAAGGCTGGAAAGTGACGACCGTCGGCGACGACATCGCGTGGATGGAAATTCGCGACGGGCGTTTGTTCGCTGTGAATCCGGAGAATGGCTATTTCGGCGTCGTTCCCGGCACGAGTTACAAATCGAATCCGAACGCGATGAAATCGATCGAGCACGACACGCTTTACACAAACGTCGCGCTAACTGACGACGGCGATGTTTGGTGGGAAGGAAAAGACGGTCCCCCTCCCACGCATGCCATTGACTGGCGCGGGAACGATTGGACGCCGGCCTCGAAGGAAAAAGCCGCGCATCCCAACAGCCGGTTTGCCACGCCGATGCGCAATAATCCTGCGCTCGATCCCGATGTGGAAAAAGGCGAAGGCGTTCCGATTAGCGCCATCATTTTCGGCGGCCGCCGCAGTGACACTGTGCCACTGGTTTATGAGGCGTTCGATTGGACTCACGGCGTTTATCTCGGTGCCACCATGGCCTCCGAGACAACCGCCGCCGCCACCGGCGCTGTGGGACAAGTCCGTCGGGATCCGATGGCGATGCTGCCTTTCTGCGGATACAATATCGGCGATTATTTCGGCCACTGGATCGACATCCGAAAACGTCTGACTAATCCGCCCCTGATCTTCAACGTGAATTGGTTCCGCAAAGGCGCGAATGGAAAATTTCTCTGGCCAGGCTTCGGCGAGAACATGCGTGTGCTCAAATGGATCATCGATCGCTGCGAGCAAAATGGCGGGGCAGTCAAATCGCCTGTCGGCTGGTTGCCCACTCCGCATGATCTCGATCTTGATGGTCTCGACATCGATCACACACGCGTGGCCGACCTTCTCGGAATCGATCACGAGGAATGGCAAAGAGAACTTGCCGCGCACAAGATCTTTTTCGACTCGCTCGGCGGCGTGGTCCCGAAGGAATTGCAAGAACAACGCGAGCGGCTCGTCGCGCGCTTTAAAGAATAATTGTCTGCGCGCGGTCATCCCGAGCGGAGCGAGGGACTTCTCACCGCTTAATTGATCACGCTAAGTACCAGGTGGAAGGCAGACTTCGTAGGCGAGGTTCCTCACTTCGTTCGGAATGACGCGCGTTTTCTGCCGGAGAAATTTGCGAACGGCTTGACTGGCGGCGAATGTTTCCAGTGGGTTCGAAGGTTGCGAGCACAGAACATTTCAGAGCGCCAATCGCGAAGGACCGCATTGAGGTTCGTGGGGCGCACCAGAACAATCTCAAAGGGATCGATGTTGATCTTCCGCTGTGGAAATTGACGGTCGTCACAGGGCCCAGCGGCAGCGGCAAATCCAGTCTGGCATTCGAGACGATTTACGCGGAAGGCCAAAGACGTTACGTCGAAACGTTCAGCCCATATATGCGGCAATTTCTCGACCGCATGGACAAGCCGCGCGTAGACGACATCCGCGGTATCCCTCCTGCGATCGCCATCGAGCAAGCGAACCCGGTCAAGAGCTCGCGCTCGACCGTCGGTACGATGACAGAAATCAACGATTATCTGAAATTGCTCTGGCCGCGTATTGCACGTGCATTCTGTCCGAGTTGCAGCCGCGAAATTCGCCCCGAAACCGCGCAATCAATTACAAATCAAGTCCTTCGTCGTTTCGAGCGAAGTCGAGAAATCCCAGTGCGAAACCCATCGGTAAGTTCGCGGGGTCCCTCGACTTCACTTCGTTCTGATCGGGATGACGGCGCAACTGTTCTGGTCACCTTCTGGGTCGCCGTTCCACCGAAAACCGAGCCGCGCCAGTTCTTCGAATTCCTTCAGCAACAGGGTTATCTCCGGGTATGGATCGAGAATCAAATCGTGCGCGTCGATAGCGATCCAAAAAAGGTACGACTGGGTGGCCGCGTTCAGGTCATTCAGGATCGCGTCGCAGTCTCGGAAGAAAACCGTGCCCGCCTCGTGGAGGCCGTCGAAACCGCGTTACGCTTCGGTAAAGGAAAAATCAACATCGTTCCGGTTTCAGAAAATGCCCAACGCTCAAGGCTCAACGTCCAACGCCCAACGGATCACGAATTACCATTCTCCACCGGCTGGCATTGCGCCCACTGCGATCTCGACATTCGCCCGCCTACACCCGGGCTGTTCAGTTTCAATAATCCACTCGGCGCATGCCCGGAATGTCGGGGGTTCGGTCGGACGATCGCGATTGATCTGAACAAGGCGATTCCAAATCGCAGCCTGGGCATCAAACAAGGCGTGGTGCGCGTTTTTCGCGGCGCCGAATTCGGCGAATCGCAGAAAGACTTGCTTCGAGCCTGCGCCCGCAAAGAGATCGATATCAATGTTCCATTCGAAGAATTACCGAAGGCCGACCAGGACTTCGTGATCGAAGGCGAGAAACGATCAGGCGATTATACAGAGGCGGATTACGAAAACGATCGGTGGTATGGCGTCCGAGGATTCTTCCGCTGGCTCGAGAGCAAGACTTACAAGATGCATGTGCGCGTTTTGCTCAGCCGCTATCGGGCGTATATCACCTGCCCGAAATGCAACGGAGGGCGATACCAACCCGAAGCGCTGAATTATAAGATTCCCGCCAAATCCGAAATCCGATCCGCCTCAGGCGGACCGAAATCCAAAATTCTTTTAACGCTTCCCGAATTCCAGGCGCTTTCGATCCTGGATGCCCACAATTTTCTGACGGCGATCAAGATTCCGTCGAACGATTCGACCGCGCGAATGTTAGGCGACGAAATCTGTGCGCGCCTCAATTATCTCTGCGAAGTCGGCGTTGGCTATCTCACGCTCGACCGATCCACGCGCACGTTGAGCGGCGGGGAAGTGCAACGGGTGAACCTCACAACCTGCCTCGGTGCATCGCTGGTCAACACACTCTTCGTCATGGACGAACCGAGCATCGGTTTGCATCCGCGCGACGTTGGTCGGCTCGTGCGTGTGATGCATAACTTGCGCGACAAAGGCAATACGCTCCTCGTTGTCGAGCACGAGGAACAAATCATTCGTGCGGCTGATAATCTGATCGATATCGGCCCGGGTCGCGGCGAGCACGGCGGCGAGTTGGTTTGGAACGGAACGCTAGAGCGATTTGTAAATGGAGGCGGCGCGCCTTCGCGCCGTACAATATCGGGCAAACGGCGCGAGGGCGCGCCGGCTCCATCGCTTACGCGCGACTATCTAAGAAGGGAAAAGTCCATTCCGATTCCGCGCTCGCGCCGAACATCGAAGTCATCGATCAAGATTATTGGCGCACGACAGCACAACCTGAAGAACATCGACGTCGATCTTCCGCTGGGCGTTTTCACATGTGTCACCGGCGTTTCTGGTTCTGGCAAATCCACGCTGATCCAAGACGTGCTCTACCGGAATCTGCTGGTTGCGAAGGGAGGGTCTTCCGATCACCAGTCTGCGCAAAACTACGGCGCGGCAGGAGAGCCGGGTGCATGCAAATCCGTCACCGGCGTGCATCGCTTCCGCGACGTAATCATGGTCGATCAGGCGCCGCTTGCGCGCACGCCCCGATCAACGCCGCTGCTTTATCTGGGACTCTACGATCGTGTTCGCGAATTGTTCGCCGCTCAACCGGAAGCAATGTCGCAGGGACTCACGCCGAGCACGTTCTCGTTTAATTCCGGGAGCGGTCGTTGCGAACGTTGCTCCGGCACGGGATACGAGAAAATTGAGATGCAATTTTTAAGTGATCTTTTCGTGCGCTGCGCAGAATGCGAAGGCAAACGATTTCAGCCGCACGTTCTGAAAGTTCAACTACACGGAAAATCAATCCACGATCTGCTCAAGCTCACCGTAAGCGAAGCCATCGAATTTTTCGCGCAAATCGGCGAGGACAAAACGGTATCTAAACCGCTTAGCGTGCTTGAGGAGGTCGGGCTTGGTTATCTGCGGCTGGGCCAACCGCTGAATACACTATCCGGTGGTGAATCCCAGCGGTTGAAACTGGTTGGCCATCTTGCCGAGACGAATGATGCCGAGCGCTCAATGGGCGGACAATCCGCAATCCGCAATCCGCGGTCCGCAATCGGGAATTTGTTTATCTTCGACGAGCCGACCACGGGGCTGCACTTCGATGACGTGGCGATGTTGCTGCGATTATTTCAACGGCTGGTCGATCGCGGTCACTCCATCGTGGTGATCGAGCACAATCTCGAAGTGATCAAGTGCGCCGACTGGATTGTCGACCTTGGTCCGGAAGCAGGAGACGCAGGCGGCGACGTGGTCGCTGTTGGAACGCCGGAGCAAATCGCAAAGGCGGAGAATTCGCACACGGGCAAATTTTTGAGGCAGGTCCTTTCGAAATCTCGCGAAGCGCTACATGTCATCCCGAGCCGCGAAGGCGGCGAGGGACCTCGCAAACCACCGCGCGAGTTAGAGAGATCCTTCGCTTACGCTCAGGATGACCATGTTGAGTTAGCGAGAGCGGCAGAAACATCTCCACGATTTAGCGTCGACGGACGTAACGGCGCAATCCAAGTCCACGGTGCACGCGAGCACAATCTGAAAAACATCGATGTCAAAATCCCGCGGGAGCAAATGGTGGTCATTACCGGTCTGAGTGGATCCGGCAAATCCACGCTCGCATTTGATATTCTCTTCGCGGAGGGACAGCGACGGTTTCTCGACAGCATGTCGCCCTATGCACGGCAGTTCGTCGAGCAACTGGAAAAGC